>DATLHN010000258.1:0-2421 GCA_035539875.1 Armatimonadaceae bacterium | reverse complement strand
GCCGCACGACGTTCGCCATCGCGCACCGGCTCTCCACCCTGCGCAACGCCGACCGTCTGGTGGTGCTGGAGAAGGGGCAGATCGCCGAGGCGGGCACGCACGCGGAGCTGATGGAGAAGAAGGGCGAGTTCTACAAGCTGGTCGAGACGCAGCAGCAGACATCCAAGGCTATCGCCGAGACAGTGGCGATCGTCGCGGGTTAGGACGCGGGCGGTTCTTCCACCGGTCGAGCGGCGGGCCGCAAGTAGGTAGCGGTCGCGGCGGCGAACATCACCAGGTTCGCGACCGTCATCGGACCGGAGAGCATGGCCCAGCCCTGGTTCGCCCACTCGACGGATCGCTGCGCGTACGGAAGGTAGTTGCTGTAGAGTACGAGCGCCTGGTTCAGAAAGGCCGTCAATCCGAAGCCGACGGCGTAGGTGAGACGGGCGAGGCCGAACGGGGCGACGAGCGTGAAAAGCGCCGCCCCCGGCGCGATGTACCGCTCGTGCATCTGCGTGCAGAGCACGAAGAACGCGACGGCGCTGAGCGCGGCGGCTTCGAGCAGATCGAGCCGCCGCGCCCCGCGCCGCCAGAGCGGGACGAGCAGAAGCAGCAGGTAACCCGCGTAGAGCAGCGTCCCGACATGCTGATAAGTCAGCCGTCCTAGCGCGGGCCGGTGGTCGAGGTTCGCCACCTCGGGGGGGATGCCGCGCCAGTAGATGTCCACGGAGTTAGCGGCGCTCCACAGGTTCCACGCGTTCAGGGTGCGGAAGTGGTAGAACCCCGCCGCGCCGGTGTAGGACGCCAGAACCCGGTCGCCGACGCCCGCGAGGACGAACGGCAGGGCGATCAACGCGACGACCCCCAGGCCCGCCGCCGTGCCCGCCAGGACGCCGCGCCAGCCGAATCGGCGGGCGGTGTAGACCAGCAATGCCGGGGCGATGCAGACGGCCTGGAGCTTTATCGTCAGCGCCCACCCGATGAGCGCCCCGGCGAGTACCGGTCGTTCGTTCACGAGGGCGATGAGGGCGGCGGTCATCGCGAGGGTGAGCAGCGCGTCCGCCTGGCCCCACATCGCGGCGTTGACGAACAGCGCGAGGGAGAAGGCGTAGAGCAGGGCGGCGCGGCGGGCCGCCTTCCCGCCGAAAGGGCGGCGCAGGCCGAAGTAGACGGCCACGGCACCGCCCCCGTGTGCCGCGACCTGCACCGCCTTGAGCAGCCAGACGGTGACGAGCGGGGCGTCCGGGGCGTGGAAGAGGCGGCGGACGCCCTCGACGGCGGTAAGAACGAGGGGGTAGAACGGCGGGTAGTTGCAGTCGCTCCGGAGGCGGTAGATGTCCCACGGCCGCCACCCCCCCGACGCCTGCGCCCACGGGACCCAGCAGGAAAGGTTGTCGAACGGGTAGAGGACGGTCGGCGCGACGATCAGACTGGCGACGACCAGTACGGCCACAGCCAGCCAGGGATTGACCGGCGGGATGAGGGCGCGGACACTCGGGGGGACGGCAGGGCGCGACGACGGGGACACACGGTTAAATAGGCGGGAGGGGGCGGCGCTTCCTCCCGGGAGGCGGCGATTCATGACCGAAACTGAAATGGAAACGCAGAAGCCGGTGGACGAGAGCGGTGCGGACCCGCGCCGCCTCCTGCTGTTCTTCGACCCGCCGGGGACGCTGCGGCTGACAGTGGACGATTCGCGCTCGTACGGAGCGGTGAAACTGTACCAGGCGTCCCCGCTCAGCCGACCCGGACGCCACCTCTCCCTTCAGAGCGGTAAGGGAGAGGAGATCGTGATGGTCGGCAGTCTCGACGCCCTGACGCCGGAGTCGCGCGCGGTCGCAGAGGAGGAGCTGAAGCGGCGGTACCTGACCGCTAAGGTGGGCGCGATCACGAACATTAAGACCGAGTTCGGGGTAACGTACTGGCACGTGCGGACGGACCGGGGCGAGCGGGACTTTGTCGTCCAGAACCTGTCAGAGTCGTGCGTCTGGCTGACCGACGCACACATTTTGATCATTGACGTGGACGGCAACCGTTTCGAGATAGCGGATCGCTTCGCCCTCGACCCGGCAAGCCGCGACCGGCTGGAGTCGGTGCTGTAAACAGGAGAAATCGACAAGACGTGCGGACGATACCGGTGCATACGGAATACATCACGCTCGGCCAGTTTTTGAAACTGGCCGACTTCGTGCAGTCGGGCGGCGAGGTGAAGTGGTTCCTGGAGGAGCGGCCCATCACCGTGAACGGCGAAGCGGACAACCGCCGGGGGCGCAAGCTGCGGCCCGGCGATGTCGTTCAGGTCGAGGGCGAGGAGCCCGTGACCCTCGCCGCGGTCGGCGAGGGTTAGGCCCGGGCGTTGCGTTACTCGCCCGGGTCGGCTTTCGGCGGGGCGGGTGCCTGGGGGGCGGCGTGCTGCGGGGCCGCGTGGGGGACCAGGCC
>DATLHN010000257.1:0-1532 GCA_035539875.1 Armatimonadaceae bacterium | reverse complement strand
GCCGACTCCTGGCGCGAGAAGGGATTCCTTAAATTCCCGGCGGGCGGCGGCTCGATGCACGGTCTTGCAGTGAGCCGTGACGGGCGGCGCCTCTACGCGACTAACTCCGCCAACCTGCTGGGGGTGGCGACGGCGATCGGGTCGGACGGAAAGCTCACGTGGTCGCGGCAGATTGCCCTTCCCGGCCCGAAGGGCAGCGGGGCGTCCTACCCCTGCGGCCTGGCGCTCAGCGCCGACGAGAAGACCGCGTACGTGTGCCTCTCGCGCAGCAACGCGCTCGCCGTCGTGGACCTGGAGTCGGGCGCGGTGACGGCGGAGATTCCCGTCGGGGTCGCACCGTACGCCGTCGTACTGTCCCCCGACGGCGCTACCGCGTACGTCTCGGACTGGGGCGGACGCCGCCCGAAACAGGGCGAGCCCTCGGCCCCCTCCGCGGGCACTCCCGCCCTGGTCGACAAGCGCGGCGTGGCCGCGAGCGGCGCGGTGTCCTTCGTGGACGTCGCGGCGCGCCGGTCCGTCGCGCAGGTGGAGGTCGGACTGCACCCGTCCGACATGGCCCTCTCCCCCGACGGCGTGACCCTCTACGTCGCCAACGCCAATGCGGACACGGTCAGCGTCCTCGACACCGGCGCGAGGCGCGTCCTGCGGACGCTGGTCGTCAAGCCGGACCCGGCGCTGCCCTTCGGGAGCGCTCCGAACGCGCTGGCACTGACCGCCGACGGCCGGACGCTCTACGTCGCCTGCGGCGGCAACAACGCGGTCGCCGCTTTCGACGTCTCTGAGGGCGGCGCCGTCGCGCCGACGTCCCGGGGTTGGATTCCCGCGGGCTGGTACCCCGGCGCGCTCGCCGTCAGCGCGGGCGGGGAGCGACTTTTCGTCGCGAACGTCAAGGGGCTGGGGTCGCGCTCGCAGCCGGACGCGGCGACGAAGGGCTGGAGCGTCTACTCCTACACGGGCGCGCTGCAGCGCGTGGGTCTCGGCGCGAGCGAGCGGGCGCGGCGCGCCTGGACGCAGCAGGCGCTGGCCGACGCCCGCGTGCCGGAAACGCTGCGCGTCGCCGAAAAGGCGCGGGCGGGGCGAAAGGCCGTGCCGGTGCCCGAGCGGGCGGGGGAGCCGTCCGTCATCGAGCACGTCGTCTACGTCATCAAGGAGAACCGGACGTACGACCAGGTGCTGGGCGACCTGCCGCAGGGCAACGGCGACCCGAAGCTCTGCATCTTCGGGCGCGCGATCACGCCGAACCACCACGCCCTTGCCGAGGAGTTCGTCCTGCTCGACAACTTCTACTGCAACGGCGTGCTTTCGGCAGACGGGCACTCGTGGGCGACCGAGGGAAACGTCACCGACCACCTGGAAAAGTCGTTCGGCGGCTTCACCCGCTCCTACACCTTCGGCGACGACCCGCTGACCTACTCGTCCTCGGGCTTCCTGTGGGACAACGCCCTGGCGCGCGGCCTGTCCGTCCGGAACTACGGCGAGATGGATTACGCGGGCGTGGAACCGAAGGGGGAGTACGCGGACATAGACCGGGA
>DATLHN010000256.1:0-14997 GCA_035539875.1 Armatimonadaceae bacterium | reverse complement strand
GGCCTGGAACTGCGCCAGGCCCGCCCGGGTCGCGCTGTTCTCTCCGCCGAGAAGGCCGACCGGCGCGACGCGCATGTTCGCGCCGCATCCCTTCGAGGTCAGCACGGTCGCCTCTACCCACGGCAGACCCTGCTTCAGGCGGCGGCAGGCCGACATACAAGTGTTGCCCGGCGCGCGGGTGTTCTCCGGCGAGTCCATCCAGTCGACGAACGCCCGGCGGAGCGGCGGTTCGACCCGCTCCGCCGTCCACGGCGGGCCGCTGCACTCTACCAGGGCGTCCCCGAGGGCGAGCGCCATCTGCGTATCGTCGGTGACCCGCGCCGGGTCGCCGAGAGGCTCCGCACGGCTGCCGCGCGGCCCAAGACGGGCCTCGATCGCACGCACGTCCCGGACGAACTCGACGGTCGCGGCGAGCGCGTCGCCGAGCGCGAGGCCGAACAGGCAGCCGGATACTCTGTCGCTCATGGCTGTAAGTGTACCACATACTATAAGGGGGCGCGGCGGCACTTTTTTTCGGACACTTGACATCGGGGGACAGAGAAGTTAACATACAACATCCTCTCACGACGCCGTGTGATCGGGCCCTGGCCACGCGTGGCCACGCAAGAAGCCCCCTCCGGCGATCCTGTCCGGGCAAGCCATGGCGGGCTGCTTTTTGTGCGCGCCCCTTTCCGGAAATGCCCAGTAGCAGCAGCGCGACCCTCCCCGGGACCGTCCCGCGCTCTCTCAGACAGGAGTGTCAGCATTGAAATCGACCACCGGCAGGCAGGAAGCCATCTCGGCAGTCATCAACTACAAGCCCCTCGTCAACGCTATCGATCTGGAAGGGGAAACCGCCCGCTCCCGCTACGGCACCAACGTCTTCAATGACAAGGTCATGCGGGAACTGCTCTCGAAGCCGGTCTACAAGGCGCTACGGCAGACCATCGAGCGCGGCGCGACGCTCGACGTGGCCCTGGCCGACGCCGTGGCGGAGGCGATGAAGACCTGGGCGCTCAGCAAGGGCGTGACCCACTTCGCCCATGTCTTCTATCCCCTGACCAGTCTGACCGCCGAGAAGCACGACAGCTTCTACGAGCCCGACGGCGAGTGCGGCACGATCGCGCAGTTCTCCGGAAGCGCGCTGATCCAGGGCGAGCCGGACGCCTCCAGCTTCCCGTCCGGCGGCATCCGCTCCACCTTCGAGGCGCGCGGCTACACCGCCTGGGACATCACCAGCCCGGCGTACATCTACGAGAACCCCAACGGCAACACCCTCTGCATCCCGACCGCGTTCCTTTCGTGGACCGGCGAGGCGCTGGACCACAAGACCCCTCTGCTGCGCTCCATGCAGGCGCTCGACGTCCAGGCGCGCCGCGTCCTCAAGCTCTTCGGCCACGACGACCCGGGAATGGTCAGCGCCACCGCCGGTCCCGAACAGGAGTATTTCCTGATCGACCGCAACTTCTTCTTCGCCCGGCCCGACCTGCTGAACGCGGGCCGGACCCTGTTCGGCGCGAAGCCGCCCAAGGGACAGGAGTTCGAGGACCACTACTTCGGGGCGATCCCCGAGCGAGTGCTGGCCTACATGATGGAGGTCGAGCACGAGCTGTTCAAGCAGGGTATTCCGATCAAGACCCGACACAACGAGGTCGCGCCCGGGCAGTTCGAGATTGCCCCGGTGTACGAGAGCGCCAACCTCGGCCACGACCACCAGCACATGATCATGCTGACGCTCCAGCGCGTGGCGTCGAAGTACGGCATGTCCTGCCTGCTGCACGAGAAGCCGTTCGCGGGCATCAACGGCTCCGGCAAGCACGTGAACTGGTCGCTCGGCTGTAAGCTCGGCAACCTGCTGGACCCGGGCGACAGCCCCCACGAGAACGCCCAGTTCCTCGTCTTCTGCGCGGCCACGATCCGGGCCGTCCACAAGTACGCGACGCTGCTGCGCGCGTCGGTCGCCTCGGCGGGCAACGACCACCGCCTCGGCGCGAACGAGGCCCCGCCCGCGATCATCTCGATCTTCCTCGGCGAGCAGCTGCAGGACGTTTTCAACCAGCTGAAGGAGGGCAAGCCCAGCCGCTCCAAGATGTCGGGGACGCTGAAGATCGGCGTGGACACGCTCCCGTCCCTGCCCCGCCACGCGGGCGACCGGAACCGCACCAGCCCGTTCGCCTTCACCGGGAACCGGTTCGAGTTCCGCGCCGTCGGTTCCAACCAGTCGATCGCCTGGCCGCTCGTGGTCATGAACTGCATCGTCGCCGAGTCGCTCGACTTCGTGGCGACCGAGCTGGAGCGCGAGACGGCGGGCAACCCCGGCAAGCTCAACGAGGCGGTGCAGACCGTCCTCCAGAACATCGCCCGGGACCACGGTGCGATCGTGTTCGGCGGCAACGGCTACTCCGAGGAGTGGCACAAGGAGGCGGAGCGGCGCGGACTGCCGAACCTGCGGACGACGCCCGAAGCCCTGAACGCGCTCGCCGACCCCGAGAACATCGCGGTGCTGGGCAAGTACGGCGTGCTCTCCGAGCGCGAGGTGCTGAGCCGCTACGAGATCTGGCTGGAGCGGTACTGCCGCGACATTAACACCGAGGGGATGCTGGCCCTGGAGATCGCCCAGACCAAGATCCTGCCCGCGGTCCTGAGCTACCAGGCGCAGCTCGTCACGCTCGCGAGCGGCCTCAAGGCGCTCGGCAAGCCCGCGAGCACCACGCTGCTGGACCAGGTCCTGGAGCACTCGGCGGCGCTGGAGGAGGGGATAGCGGAGCTGGACCACGCGCTCGCGCACGAGGCGGAGAACGGCCTGCTTACCCACGCGCTCCACTTCCGGGACCAGGTGCTTCCGGCCATGGGGAAGGTCCGCGCGGCCGCCGACGCCCTGGAGGGCGTGGTGTCCGACGAGATCTGGCCGCTGCCCACCTACCAGGAGATGCTCTTCATCAAGTAGGCCGGGAAGCGGACGAAAAGCGATGCGGGCGCGCCGCCGGATTCCCGGCGGCGCGCCCGCGTTCGTTTATGCCTGTTACGGCTTGACGTAGGCGGTGGGGGCCTTGATCGATTTCGGCTCTTTTTTGGCCTTGGCGACGAACTCGGCGACGCAGGGAGGGCAGCAGAAGGCGTAGCTCTTGCCGCCGACGACCCAGGTCAGCTTCGGGTTCGGCTTGGTCTCCGAGATGGGGCAGACCGCGCCGCCGGACTTCACCTCCGTGTCGTGCGCGGCCACGAAGTCGGGGTACTTCTGGTAGACCGACGTATTGCCGTTCGCCTTGATGTCCGCGGCGGTGTACGCGCCGCCGGGCGTCAGGAACAGTTCCCGGTCCGCCGCCGATAGCGGGCGCGCGCCGGTGGTCGGCAGGGAGTTGGCCGGGTACAGAGCCTCAATGGCGGCCAGCGCCTTGAGCAGCTTGGCGTGCTCGGCCTTCGTCTGCGGCAGCATCCCGGCGTCCGCCACCCGGTCCAGGTCGTCCGCGATCGCCGCGACCTTCTCCACCTGCGCGGTCAGCGCCGCCTTCTTCGCCGGGGCCAGCGCGCCCGACTTGTACGGCAGGGTAACGACGCCGTCGCGGATGGAGAACGCCAGGTCGTGTACCTCGGCGAGATTGCCCTCCTTGACCGCCTGCGCGAGCGCCTTGCGGTCCATCAGGATCTCCGCCCATGTCTCCGCCGCCTTGCTGAACTTCATGGCGTCCGTCCGCACCGGGGCAGCCTTCGGTTTCTCCTTCTGCGGGGCCGCCACCCCGGTGGCGGGGAGTCCCGCAACCGCGGCGCACATCGCTGCCGCCGCGAAAAGGGCTCTGTAGTTTCGCTTCATCTGCATCTCTTGCTCCTCAATCGTTAAAAGGCTGTCGAGTACCCGGCGACCAGGCGCAGGTCGTCCCGCGCCGCGCCGCGCGCGGCGGCGACGTCCGACTGGATGCCGACGTCGAAGACCGAGCGGACGGTGACCTGCTGGCGCAGGCCCGCGCCGACCGACAGGACGCCGCCGCTGCCGCCCTCGCCGCCTTCGCCGCCGCGCCAGGTGACCTCCGCGAGCGCGGTGCGGTCGAAGCGGCGCGGGTAGCCGATGGGGCGCGAGTAGCCCACGGCGACGGCGGGCACGAACGAGCGCCCGCCCTCCTCGGGGTCGGTGCGGAACTCGCCGTCCAGGTTGACGTGGAGCCGCTCGTTGCCGCGGATCGTCCGGCTCATGATGCCGCGCAGCCGGAAGTCCACGCCGCGCGTGCCGCGCCCGGTCGGCAGGTAGGCGTCCGCGCGCACCGCGAACGACGGCGTGCCCAGCGTCTCCCGGTTGAAGTTGTGGAAGACGCCGACGCCGACGCGCCCGAGGTCCGCCCGGGTATCGTCAGAGCCCGCGCGCCCGCCGAGCGACGGGTCGAAGTCCAGGCTGACGTGGCTGTTGAGCGCGAAGCCCCACAGGTACTCGGCGGAGAGGCCGAGGCCGAAGTCGGAGCCCCGCGGCCACGTCGGCGCTATCCCGAACTCGAACGCCCGCTCCCGGAACGCGATCGAGTCGGCATCCTCAAAGCGCAGGGGACGCCCGCCGTCGATGTTGTCGTGGTCGATGGCGCGCGCCGCGCCCGGCGCCAGGAGGAGCAGGGAAGCGGCGGCGAGAGGGAGGAATCGTTTCACGGTTTCGACCCCTCGTTCTTCTTCTCAGCGGCCCCGTCGAACGGGTTGCCGGGAGGTCCCTGGCGCTTGAAGTAGGTGTCCGGTCTCTTGCCTTCCAGAGCCGACCACTCCGCGAGCGTCCGGGCCTTCGCGCCGCGGTACTCCGGGTTGGCCGCGACGAACGCGTCGAACGCCGCGCGATTGGTGAAGGCCTGCGACCACTCGCTGCACCCGGCGTGACTCGCCTCCTGCTCCAGGAAGACGACGTCGCGGCCCCGGTCGGACGCCGGAGTGAGGTTGCCCTGGTCGTCGGAGATCAGGACCAGCGGGCGCTCCGGCGACTCCGTCGAGACGTACAGGACGGCCCGCCCCTTCGTCTCCAGCGACATGTCCCGCGCGCAGAGCGGGCAGCGCACCCGCATCGTCCAGCCGTCCGCCGTCACCGAATGGGCGCGCCACGCGTCCCTGCCCTCCGGCAGCGGCATCGAGCAGTGGTGGCACTCACCCAAGCTCATCCAGCCGAGGCCCTGCATGAACATCGCCTCCGGCGTCATGTCCGGCATCAGGCCCATGCCCGGCATGCCCTCCATGTGGCGGTAGTCGCGCCAGCCGTTCGGCTCCGGGGCGTCGCCGGGCTTGTAGCCCTCGTGCGCCTTCTCCATCACCAGCCAGATCGCCCGCGTCACCTGCTCGTCCTGCTGCTTACGCGTCAGCCCCTCGGTCACGAGGATGTCGTTGACCATGTCGTGGAGCATGTGCAGGTTGTCGAAGACGTTCGCGATGTGCGGGAAGCGGGCCGAGAAGCGCGGGCTGACCTCCGCGGTCATCGGCATGAAGATGCGGTCGGTGCGGTACAGCTCGACGTCGTGGTACTGCCTGCCGAGGACGTCATACACCTTGCGCTGCTCTTCCAGGGTAAGCCCGTAGAGCGCGTCGTACATCGCCCCCTGGAGCCAGTGGTAGCCCCAGAACAGGCCGTTCACCTTCGGGTAGCGGTTCCGGAACGCCCGGCTGTAGGACTGCCCGTAGAGGTAGCCCATGTTCAGCGGCAGCGGCGTGATCGCGTAGGGCGTGGTCGTCCGGTAGATCTCGTACAGCCGCTCGATCTCGGCCTCCTTCTCGGCGCGCGACAGCGACGGCTCCGCGAGCACGTCCACGGTCTGGGAGTGTAACAGGTGCGTCTGGTCGAAGACCTGCTCCAGCACTCCGAAGCGGCGCGAGAACGTGTTGCCTATGAAGCGCTCGCTGGGCGCGAAGCGCGGCGGGTTCTTCAGCACGTTGTCGATCCGCGCGAAGGTGTTCGTCTCCAGCTGCGCCGTCCTGCCCGTGACCATGTCCTCGTAGGCCATGGAGTGGCCGACGCTGACGGCGTTCAGGTCGAGCGCGAGGGGGCGAACCTTGTAGACGGCGAAGTTGTACTTGCCGCGCGTCCAGAAGACGTGGTTCGCGTCCCGGTTCGTCAGCCACCCGGGGAGGTTCTTCGGGAGTTCGGGGAGCGGCTTCTTCTGGTTCTGCCGCGCTGCCGCCGCCGGCGGCGGCAGGACCGGCCCGAGGGCAAGCCCCGCCGCGCCGGCGAGTGCGGCGCGAAGGAAGTGTCGTCGTTCCATGGTCCCTACTGTCCCTTCGCCACGGCGAGCAGGCCGTTCAGGTCGAGCGGCTTCGCGCCCTTCAGGAGGGGCTGGTTCTTCGCGACGTGGGCGTCGAACGCGGCCTTCGTGGTGAACGCGCGGTAGGTGGTCTGGCAGTGGTTGTGGCTCTGCTTGACCGCGACGAAGACCGCGCCGGCGGGGGCGGACCACTTGCCGCCCTTGCGCTCGATGACCACGGGCTGGGCCTTCTTCTCGGAGGGCGCCAGGACGGTGACGTCGCCGGTCTTGTACTGGGCGGTCTGCGCCTCGGCGAGCGCGCAGAAGACGCAGCGGTACTCGATGCGCTTGCGGCCGTAGCGCAGGACGACCTCGTTGTCCTGCTCCTTCGTGTCCTGCACGACCTTGAGCTTGCAGTAGGGGCAGTCGGCGTCGTGGGCGAGCGCCGGGCGGGCGGCGAACAGCGTCGGGATGCCGGCGGCGGCGACGAGGGCGGCGAGACCGCCGGTGAGGGCGCGGCGGCGCGAAATGGTATGCGAAACGGACATGACGACGTCTCCTTCAGCCACGCGGCTGTCGGGTCAGGGGTGGGGAGAGGAGGGGACTCCTCCCGCCGGGAACGATCCGAGGCGGCGCGTCGGCGAGGCGACGCGCGGGAACGCTCAGGCGGTAGGAGGGGCGCGGCCCGCGTCGGGCGCGAGCGGCAGGCGCGGCGCGAGGGCGGCCGACGGGCCCCGGGTCGGGGCCTGCGGGAGTACGGCGACCGCGGGCGGCGTGGCCGCTCCGACGCCGGGCCGGGGCAGCAACGCCGCGAAGAAAAGGAGCGGCGGCGTGACGGCCGCGGCGGCGTTCGCCGGGGAGGCCGGGGGCGTCGGCTGGAACGAGCACGAACAGTGGTCCGCTGCCGCGGCGGCCTGCGCAGGCACTACGGAATGCGAGTAGTGTGCGGCGGCCTGCGCCGTCACCCCGGCGTCAGCAGCGGGCGCGACAGCGCAACAGCATCCGCAGTCATCGCCCGCTGCGTCGCCAGCCGACGCCATCGGACAGGAAGCGGCGGTCTCCGCCGTCGCCCCCGCGTCCACCACGGGCGGGGGGGCGACGCAGCAGGCGGCCCCGGCCACCGGCGCGGCGAACATCGCCAGCCAGTAGGCGACCAGTATGAAGATAGCGCGTCGGCTGCGAAGCATGTTGCTACGGTATTATACCCCTGGTAGGTATAAAGTCAAGCGCCGGTGGAGAAAAAGTCTCGCGGGCTCCGCCGTGCGGCGGAGCCCGCGACATGGCAGGCGGTGGGGCGACGGGCCGAGCCGCGCGCGGCTCGCGCACCGGAGTACTCTCCGCCTACGGCGTCTTCTGGTCGCCGTTTCCCGACGCGTAGACGTCGGGGCGGGCGTCGAATTTCTGCTTGCACACGTCGGCGCAGAAGTAGTAGACCTTCCCCTGGTACTCGCTCTGCCCGGCGGCCCTGGCCGGGTCGATCATCATCCCGCAGACCGGGTCTTTCACCTGAGCGTCCGATGCCATGTCAAACCCTCCTTCCGCGTCAAACGAGGCACTCCCTGACCTCCCGATCGGCGGAGGATCTCGGGCACCCCTGCTAACATTGAGTACCCAGGAGGAGCCCGCGTGAGACGCCGGGTCTCGGGCGAGTGGCTCGGTTCACTCGGTAGGGCTCAACGGTGGCGAAGCGGCTGCGCATCTCCAGCCAGTGCCCGGGCAGGCTGAAGGTGGTGCGCCGAGCATGGCCGCCGCCTCGTAGAAGACGTTCCCTCCGGAACAGGATGGTCGCGGCGACCGGATAAACGTAGGAGACCAGGATGCCGAGCCAGTCCGGCGCGCACTCCGTCCCGTTGTGAAGGTCGCGCCGCCGTCCTCGAAGTGCGGCGGCGAAGGCGTGATCGCCAGCCTCCGCCGGTGAAGGGGTTATACCCAGAAGGGGTATAATGTCAATGGTCCGTTTCGCCTTGTGGATTAAGTCGGGCGACAATCCGCCGATTCGCGGACGTCCACGATACTCCCGGAGGGTACGATAGCGTCGTAAACACTCCCTTCAGTGGCAATTCCGCACGGGCGGAGACTCCGGTGCCGGCGGGAAAGGTCGAGGTTTCGGCTATGTTCATCCCTTCTATCTTGCGCAACCGCATCACGGTCCGCGCCACGTTACGCGCACTGACCACTGCCGCCGCGGCCCTCGCTGCGGTCGCGGCCGTTGGTGCCTTCTCCCCCGTCCGGGCCCGCCAGCACGAGCAGCATCACCCCAGGCCCGCGCCCGCCGCGGCGCAGAAGCCCGGCGTCGGTGCTGCCAGGGACTACCTGGTGCAGGTGGGCAAGCACGCGATGTGGAAGTCCCAGGTCGCGGCGATGCACCCCGAACTGGCGAAGACGGCCAAGCCGCTCTCGCAGGCGGCGGGCACCGACTACCTGGTGCAGGTGGGGAAGACGCCGGTGCGAGCCTCGACCCTGCGGCGGGTGACCAGGCCGAACGCGACGCGCCCCGCCCCGCACGACGCCGCCTGCAAGGACTACCTCGTGCAGTACGGGAAGAAGACGGCGTGGGCATCCGAGATTGGCGCGCCCTGCCCCGCGGGCCCACACAAGGGGGAGCGCCGCCCGCTCTGCTGCGTCGCCCCGCTGGAAGCCGGCAAAGCCCTCCCGCCCTGCTGCAAAGCGGCGCAGGGGAAGTAGCGGGCCGGGTCGATTCGCGGTGAAAGCCTTTCTCACGGTTCCTGAAGCCGCTCCCCGCCGCCTAGCGGCGGGGGCGCGGCTGGGGCTCATCCTGCTCCTGCTCCCGCTCGCGGTCACCGCGGCGTCGGCCCAGCAGGCGACGCCGCCCCTGCCGGCGCCATCGCCTCTCACGATGGAGCAAGCCGTCGCGGTCGCACTGGAGTCGAATCCGGAGGTCCGGACGATGGACGCCGAGCGGCGGATGGCGGCGGCGGGGGCGCGCATGGCGCGCAGCATGACGCGCCCTCAGGTGTCCGCGAACGGCTACGCCGGGACCGGGACTATGGAAAACATCGTCTCGACCACGCCGAGCGTCATGCCGACCAACTACGGCATGGTCCCCCCGAAGCCGTTCGCGGTGGGGAATCTCACTCTGATGGTGCCGCTCTACACCGGGGGCAGGCTCGCGGGCACGGTACGGGCGGCGGGCGCGCGCGAGGCGGCGGCGGGCGCGGACGCCGCCGAGACGCGGGCCCAGGTCGCGCTGATGGTGCGGGAGGCGTACCTCGGCGTCCTCCTCGCGGGCGAAATGGTAAGCGTCGCGCAGGCGCGGCTCGACGCGGCGACCGCGATGCGGGAGGTCGCGCGGGCGCAGTTCGACGCCGGCAAGGGGATACTGGCCTCCGTCCAGCGCGCGGACGCCGAGCGGGCGGACGCGGAGCGCATGCTCCTCGCGGCCCGCAACGACCGGGAGAAGATGCTGCTGGAACTGCGCGCCGCGATGGGGGTCGCCCTCGACGCGCCGCTCCTGCCCGCCGGGACGGTGGCGTCGGCGGCGGCAGCGGAACCGTCCCCGCCCGCCCGGGCGCTCGACGATTGGCTGCGGCAGGCGCGCGAGGGGCGGCCCGCGCTGCGCGCCCGAGAAGCCCGGACCGAGGAGGCGCGCGCCATCGCCCTGTCCGCGCGGGGTTCGCGCCTGCCGCAGGTGTACGGCATGGCGATGGGGGACGCGTTCTCGTCGCGCGAGATGGGGAGCGGCTCCGGGCACACCGTCGCCGTCGCCCTGAGCCTGCCGCTCGTGGACGGCGGGCAGCGCCGCGCGGAGGCGGACGAGGCGCGCGCGGGCGAAGAGCGGGCGGCGTCGCAGCGGCGCGCGGAAGAGCTCCGCGTCGAGCGCGAGGTCCGGAGCGCGTGGCTCGACAGCGAGACGGCCGCGCGGAGCCTTGCGGCGGCCGTTGCCGGGCTCGACGCCGCGCAGGCCGCCTACGACGTCATCGCGCTGCGCGTCCAGAACCAGAAGAGCATCCTGGTCGAGCAAATGGAGGCGCTGGCGACGCTCACGCAGGCGCGCGCCGGCGTCGCGCGGGCCCGCTTCGACCAGGCCCTTGCGGCGGCCCGGCTGCTCCGGGCCGCGGGCCGCGAGTAGGTCCAGGCAGGTATCGTTCCCATGTGCAGCAACTTCCGTAGTCGCCGAAACACCCTCGACGCGCTTTCGCGCGGGCTGGCGCTCCTCCTCGTCGTCCTGGCGTTTGCGGCGGTGAGCCTCCCCCGCCCTTCCTGGGCCGCGGGTCTGACCGACCTCGAGGCGGGCCCGTACCGGGCGGACCTCTGGACCGAGCCCGCGGTCGTGCCGGTCGGGAAGGCGCGCCTGTTCGTGCGCCTGCGCGACGCCGAAGGCGCGCCGGTGGCCGGGGCGACCGTCCGCACGCTCGTCAAGATGCCCGCCATGGACATGGGAGAGCGGGAGGTGGCCGCCGCCCCCGTCCCCGAACGACCCGGCGTGTATGTCGCCCCGGCCGCCTTCGCGATGGCGGGCGAGTACACGGCGACGGTCCGCATCGCGGGCGCGGAGGGAGCGGCGGAACTAAGCGCCCCGGTGTCCACCGGCCAGACCACCGCCGCCCCGGCCGCCCCGGGCGCGGCACCTTCCGGCGAGCGGCCGCCCGCGGCGCCCCGGGTTCCGTGGAACCTCCTCCTGTGGGCCGGGGCGCTGGCGGTGGCCGGGTTCGTCGTCTACCGCCTGTGGCGGCTCGGGGCGCGGCCCGACGGGCGCGCCCTGCTGCGCCCGCCCGTCCTGCTCTCCATCTTCCTCGTCCTCGCGGTGATCGTCGCGTCCCGCGTGGCGATCTCGCGCCTGCGCCCCCCCGGCTCGATGACGCCGGTCGAGGCGCAGGCGATGGAAATGGAGCTTCCCGCACCGCCCAACCCCGCGCCGGTGGAGATGGCGACCGTGCGCGAAGGGAGCCTGGAGAGCACGGTCCGTTACTCCGGGCAGGCCGTCGGTTACTCCGAGACGGTGGCGGCGGCGCGCGGGGCGGGCTGGATCGAGTGGATGCCCTTCTACGTCGGCGACCGCCTGCGGAAGGGGCAGGTCGTCGCCCGCCTGGACACGAGCCAGACCGCCCCGCAGGAGGCCGAGCGCGCGGCGCAGGCGGCAATGGCCCGCCAGGAAGAGGCGGTCAGCGGGAGCGAGCACCGCGCGGCGCTGGCGGAGGTCCGCCGGATGCAGGCCGAGGCCCGCGCCCGCCGCGCGGCCGCCGAAGGGGCGGAGGGCGAGGTGGCCGCGATGCGGGCGGAGGTGGACGAGGCCCGCGCCGAGCAGGCCGCGATGCAGGCCGACGTCGCCGCGATGCGGGCGGAGGTGGAGTCGGCGGAGGCCGATCTGGCCTACTGGCGCGAGGAGATCCGCCGCATTGAGGCTCTGCTGGCGCGCGGCGCGGTCTCGCAGGAGGAGTTCCAGCGGGAGAAGGCGCAGGCCATCGCCGCGCAGGCGAAGCGGACCTCCGCCGCGGCGGCGCTGGCGAAGGCGGAGGCTCAGGTGCGCGCCGCCGGGACGCGGCTGGCGCGGGCGCAGTCGCAGGTGACGGTCGCGCTGAATCGGCGGCGGCAGATGCACGCGGACGCCGAAGGGGCGGAAGAAGCCGTCGCCGCCGCCCGGACCGAGGCCGACGCCGCCCGGGCCCGAATCGGGCAGGCGCGGGCGGGCGCGCGCCAGGCGCGGGCGGGGCTGGCCGCGGCGGCGGCGGCGCGCGGCTACAGCGAGGTCCGCTCCCCGGTGGACGGCGTGGTGACCGAGCGCCTGGTGTCGCCGGGCACGCTCGCGGCCGCGGGCCAGGCGCTCCTGAAGGTCGCGCAGGTCGCGCCGATCCGCCTACAGGTATTCGTCCCGGAGGCGGACCTGGCCGACATCGGCAAGGGCGCGGCCGTCCGGGCCTGGGCGGCGACCGACCCCGGCGCGCCCGCGGGCGCGCCCGTGCGGGTGACCGTCACGTCGGTCGGGGCGTCGTTCGACCCGGCCAGCCGGATGGCTGCGGTCGAGGCCACCTACCCCAACCGCGACGGGCGCTTCCGCCCGGGGCAGGCGGTGACGCTGGAGGTCGTGACCGGGCGGAGCGGAACGGACAGCCCCATCGTCCCGACCCGCGCCCTCCGGTGGCAGTCGACCGGCACCGAGGGAAGCGTCCTTTCCCACGACCGGCGCGCGTTCGTCTGGGTCGTCGAAGGCGGCGAGCCGGCCACGGCGCGCCCCGTGGCGGTGACGGTCGGCCGGTCGGCCGGCCTGGAGACGGAGATCCTCGCGGGCCTGAAAGCAGGGCAGCGGGTCCTGACGCGCGGGCAGGAGGACCTCCGCCCCGGCGACGCCGTCCAGGCGGTGGCCTACGGGGCGGAGGGGCCGGTGGCGCTGCCATCGCCTGCCACCCTGCCCGTGGCGGGTAAGGGAGAGGCGACGACCGGCCATGCGCACTGACGACGCGAGCGACGCCGAGGGGAAGCGCGGCTTCGCGCCCGAGACGGGGACGACCGGCGGCAACGTCCGGCAGCTCCGGCTGCGCGCGAACCGCGCGGCGGGCGCCTTCCCGCGCTGGACGCTGGACCACCCTTACCTGATCGTCGCGTTCTACTTCGCGGTCTTCGTCCTGGGGGCGATCGCGATCGGCGGCGCGCTGCCGCGCCGGTTCGCGCCCTACGTCCAGAGCCCCACCGTGGGCGTCGTCACCATGATGCCCGGCCTCTCCGCCCAGGAAATGGAACTGTACGTCAGCAAGCCGATCGAGGAGCAGCTGGTCAACGTCAAGGACCTGCACTACATCCGCTCCACGTCGCAGGAGGGGTTCTCACTCGTCACCGTCGAGTTCAACTACGGCGTGGACATGCAGCGGGCGCTCTTCGACGTCCAGGCGCTGATGAACGTCATCCAGGCGAACCTCCCGGGCACCGGCGCGAACCTGAAGCCGTCGTGGGTGGTGCCCATCGACCCCCTGAACATCCCCATCCTGACGCTCGCCGTCACCGGCGACGCGGACGAGGGCTGGACGCCGCAGCGGGTGCGCGAGTTCGCGGACAACGAGGCCGTGAACCGGCTCAAGCGCGTCCCGCAGGTGTACTCCGTGGTGCCGTTCGGCGGGTACCGGCGGCAGATGCAGGTCGTGGTGGACCGGGAAAAGCTGGCGGCCCGGGGGCTGTCCATCCTGGACGTCAAGGCGGCGATCGACCGGTTCAACGTCAGCCGGCCCGGCGGCACCCTCACGTGGCAGGGCGGCGAGGGCACCGTGCGCGTGGACGCCCGCGCCTTGAGCGCGGAGGACATCCGCGCCTACCCCGTCCGCTCCACCGCCGGCGCGGGCGCAGGTGTACCGCCCGCGCCCGCGCCCGCCGCCGCGGACGGTGGCGGCAGCGGCAGCGGCGGCATGGGGGCCATGGGCGGCGGGTCGGCGTCCGCCGCGGCGCCGCCGGTCGCCCCGCCCGCGGCGACGGCGGACTCCGGGGCGGACACCGGGCAGCGCAGCCCGCGCGTCGTCCGGGTCGGCGACGTCGCCCGCGTGGCGGACACCCACTGGGAGCGGCGCAGCGCGTACCGCTACCTGGAGCACGCGCCGGGGACCGCCGGGTCGGTGACGCCCGCCATCTCCGTGTCGGTCATCCAGGACCCGGGGGCGTCGTCGGCGCGGGTGGTCCCGGGGGTCATGGCCGCCGTGCGCCGGATGGAGGCCGACTTCCCCGGCCTGCGCTTCCAGGTCGCCTACGACAACGCGCGCTTCACCGACGTCCTCTTCGCCAACATCTGGGAGGAACTGGGGGTCGCGATCCTTCTCGCGGGCGTCGTCCTGCTGCTGTTCCTGGGCGACTGGCGGACGGCGGTGATCGCCCTGGTGTCGCTGCCCGCCTCGCTCGTGCTCGCGATCCTGTTCATGGTCCCGTTCGGGATGAGTTTCAATTCGGGCACGCTCATCGGGCTGCTCATCTCCATCGGGCGGCTGGTGGACGACGCAATCGTGAACGTCCACGCGGTGGACCGTCACCTGCGCATGGGCAAGGACGTGCGCACCGCCACTATCGACGGCATCGGGGAGATACGACTCGCGGTACTGGCCGGAACCTTTACGACGTTCGTCGGCCTGTCGCCGCTCCTGTTCGCGGGCGGCATCGTGGAGCTGATGTTCCGCGAACTGGTCTGGCCGGTTATCTTCTGCCAGATCGCCTCCATGGTGGTCGGGTTCACGCTCACCACGCTGCTCTGCGGACGCCTGATGCGCCCCGAGGCCGAGCGCGCGGTGGAGCGACGCAGCCCGCTCGGCCGGGTGATCGGCTCGCTCCAGGGGCCGCTCGAGCGGCTGGAGGCCGCCTACGAGCGCGCGGTGCGCGCGACGCTGCGCAGCCGGTTCGTCGTCGGAAGCGTCGTCCTCGCGGTCATCATCGCCGGCACCAGCTTCTACTACTTCCTCGGCAGCGAGATGATGCCGCTCGCCGACGTCGCCCAGGCGAGCGGGGTGCTGGAGATGCAGCCGGGCACGTCGTTCGCGGAGACGGAGCGGGCCGTGAAGCGCGTCGAGCGCATCCTGCTCAAGCATCCGGAGATCGAGAAGGCGAGCATCGAGGTCGGCGCGGAGACGATGTTCGAGTCGTGGAGCCCGTACTTCACCGGCTACCAGATGCCGCAGGTCAACGGCGCGGCCATGATGCTCACCTTTTCGGACAAGGACACGCGCGAGCGCGACATCTGGCAGGTGATGGACGCCGTGGTGGCGGAGGCGAAGGCGACGATCCCCGGCCTGCGCCGCTTCCAGATCAAGGAGATGGGCTCCGACGTGATGGCGACGGCGGCCGCGCCGGTCCACCTGATCGCCTACGGCCCGGACCTCAAGACGCTCGACCTGATCGG
>DATLHN010000255.1:0-5325 GCA_035539875.1 Armatimonadaceae bacterium | reverse complement strand
CCCGGCGGGAGTACAGGCCGTACGCGACGCGGCGGTTCGCGGAACGGGAAGAAGTGCGCGCCCACCAGCGCGTCGGGTGCGCGATCGCCCTGCCGAACCAGTTCGTGAGCGCGCGGGCCTGCTCCTGCGTGTCGTGGGAATAGGTCGAGCCGCGCACGGCATGTGCCCCGGGTCGCTGGCCACTCCGAACTCACCGACCGGGAACGGACCGTCCACCGAACCAAGGTGCCGGTTCACGCGCCCGTTCGGGTCCTCGTAGATGTTGCTCGGCGCGACCGTACTCCCCAGTGACGGAGGGCGCGAGACTCACCGGACCAGGCGGCCGGAGATCGTTCCCGGCTCCGCCGCTCCCCCGCTGCTGCGCCGCTCGTAGAGGCGGTAGCCGACGTCGCGCACGGCGGCCCGCAGTTCCGGGTACGGGTCGTTCACCAGGTTGAAAAGGCCCGTCTCGTAGTTCTCGCCGTCGCCGCGCCCGGTAATGGCCTGCGGGCAGTAGGCGAACCAGTGCGTCCCGACGACGTACGGGTTCGACAGCGCGCCGGAGACGTAGAAGCGATACTTGTCCGCCCGGTCCTGCTGGTCGGAAGCGGGCTGAAGCCCGGTGCCGAGCGCCCCCCGGTCCAGTGCTCCGAAGTGGAACTCGGTGGAGATCAGGGGCTTGTCCTCCTCGAACGGGCGGAAGCCGCTGATGTCGGAGCGGTAGAGATTGAAGCTGAGCACGTCGCAGTACTTCGCCGCCGCCTTCACGACCACGGGATTGAAGACGTTCATCCGGCAGCCGAGGTACAGACGCTTCGGGGCGTAGTCACGCAGCGCGCGCTTCACGACGGCGAAGTACCGGTCGCAGACGCGGGCGTAGAACGCTTCGGCCTCCGCCCGGACGCCGGAGAGGTCGATCCGCTCGCGACTCTTGAGCGCGGCGTCCCAGTCGGGGAAGCCGGCCTTCACGGCGCGGTTGAACGCGGCCACGTCGGGATACTTCGCACGCAGGGCGGCTACGAACGCCGCCTTCGCGTGCGGACTGCCTTCCCCGGCCCACAGGGTGTTCATGTAGTCGACGGGACGACCACCCCAGCGCAGTTCGTTGTCGACGAAGTAGCCGATGTTCCACGGGTCGTCCGCGGTCGCCTTCACCGCACCCTCGATGCCCCGCCGGAAGTTCGCCTCGAACTCCGGATGGAAGACGTCCCACGCGCCCTCCGAGACGGTGGGCGACCAGGGGTGGACGGCGACCGTGTAGGGGGTGCGCCGCATCCGGCTGATCTCGCCCTCGGACCAGTTGCCGATGGTGTTCATGCCCCAGCTTTTCAGCCGGGCGTGGGTAGCGGACGCCATCGTCTTCTGCCAGTCCGCGCCGTGCTGCCGGTATAGGTTCGCGGAGAGGAGGTCGACCGACTCGGTCTTGCCGTCGCGGGCCTTGCCCCAGACGGCCGCCCATGCGCCGGTGCGCGGGGGCAGCCAGGCGAAGTAGGACTCGCGGCCCGTGACGTTGGTGCGCGCGGAGCCGTAGCCGACGCTGTTCGCGCCGTGCGACCAGAAAAGGTAGCCGTCCGGGTCCACCAGCCACCACTTCCCCTGCCACTTCTCGGCGCGGAACGCCCCGGTGGCCGTCAGGCGTGGCCCGCCCTGCCAGCCGCCGAACCGGCTCCAGTCGCGGGGGCCGGGGTGCACCTTCAGGTCGGCCTTTTCCCGCTCGGCGACGCGCTTGAGGTCGGCGTCGCTCGTCACCTTCCCCGGCCAGTCGGCGTGTGCGTACTGGCCGTACGCATCTACGAACGGGAAGAAAGCGGCGGGATTGGTCCGCAAGGGCTGGGGCACGGCCGGGTGACTCGCGGCCGCGGAGAGCACTTCGAGCCGCTGCGCGCGACCCGCCGCCGCGAACAGTTCGATCTGGAGGCGGCGCACACCCGCGACGTCGATGGTGTGCCAGTGGGAAAGCAGGCCGCCGGGCAGGCCGCTCATCCCGGTAAACCGGCGCAGCGGCTCGTACTTCTGGCGAGCGTCCCCGGGCTGGTAGAGGTAGACGTTGAACCGCTTCGTCTGCCCGGCGTGGACGAACCCGTCATTGACGGCGGAGCGGCTCCAGTCGTTGCCGCCGTCGTTCAGGGCGCGGACGCGGAATCGGACGGGGGCGTCGCCGGGGTTGCGCACCTCCAGCACGAGCCGGGTGTAGCCGGTCAGGTCCCACCGCCCGCTGCCGGGTAGCAAGTGCGCGGACCGGCTCTGCCCGGGAGGCGCGTCAAGCACGAGCGGGCCACCCGCCCTGTCGACGGCGTCGCCCTCGGCCTTGCCCCCGGCTCCCCCCGGTGCGAACGGGTACAGCGGCAGCACGGCGGGGGTCTCCTTCGACGGGGGCGCTGCCAGCGTCTGCGCCCGCGCTCCGGCCGGAACGGCGGCGAGCACGGACGACGCGGCGAGAACCGCCGCAGCAGAGGCGGTCACGCGGGCACGCGATTGCATCACCTTGATCTCCCAGGGGTTCATTGTCCTCCCGGAGGGCCGGGGCGCGCCTCGTGCTTCTGCCCGGAGAGCGCGTGCAGGAGTTTCTTCGCCGACTCCTCGTTGCCGTGCGACACCTCCTTGACCATGTACTCCTTTTCCTGGGCGCTCAGTTTGTTCCAGTCGCCGCCGGATTTGGCGGCGAGGCCGTTGACGTCGCTGGCCATCTTCTCGGCGGCGGCGTCGCCGCTCTCGGCCCGGGGCTGGCAGCCGCCGAGACATAGCCCGGAGAGCAGCAGGGCGACCGCGACGAGGGAGGTTGGGGGAATAGCCGGAAGCTTCATGACACCTTCTTTTTAGCCCCGCGCGATCCGCATGACCTCGCGCGGGGCAGAGCGAACGTCCGAGAGTTTGCGCTACGGCGCGTTGACGATCCAGTTCTTCGGATCGCGCATCCGCAGCGGGTGCGACCACTTGACGTGGCCGTCCGTGAAGAGGAAGCTGGCGCCGCCGTTGTGCTTCTTCCAGCCGCGCGCCAGAGCGCCGCCGCTGGCGAACGCCATGGAGTCCACCTGCCACTGCTCCGTGAGCGCGAACCGCGGGCCGCTCGACCACTCGTAGCAGTAGTCGCCCTCGCTGCTCACCCAGGGGCCGCAGCCGTAGTAGTCGCCCGCGAACTCCTTGAACCCTTCCGCCAGTGCGATCAGGTCCGCCGGATTCTTGATGTCGGCGTTCGTCACCTCCTGGCCCGCGCCGCCGCGGTAGCCGCGGTAGGAGAACAGACCCTGCGGGGAGCCGACGCCGAACATGCCGTACTTCGGCCCGATCGCGTTGGCCAGATAGGAGATCGGCTTCGTGACGCGCGGCGAGGGAAGGGAGATGCTCGGCTTCCACGGGTAGTCGTCCGAGGCGCACATGTACACGTCCGTGTTCTTGATGTACGGCTGGATAACGACCGCGCTGCTCCAGGCCGCCTTCGGCCAGGCCGGATCGCCGTTGTTGAGCAGCGGCGGGAACGTCTCCTCGAAGTCCTGGGTGTAGGTGAGCAGGGCGACGCCCATCTGCTTCATATTCGACAGGCACGAGGTCTGGCGGGCCTTCTCCCTTGCCTGGGCAAATACCGGGAACAGGATCGCGGCGAGGATGGCGATGATGGCGATAACGACGAGCAACTCGATCAGGGTAAATCCTTCGGATTTACCGTCGGTAAAACCCCGGGTGCGGCGATGATGAGGCATCGTTGCTGACTCCTTCGGTTCGATTGTGCTTTGGACAGGAAGGTGGCGCACGCGCTTAGCTCTTCGCGTCGCGCCGGGACGATTCACGAACGACCAACTCCGGCAGGAGCGTCGTCTGTTGAAGTTCCTGCTCGCGGTCACGCAGCCGCGACTCCAGAAAGTCCCAGGCGAGGGAGCTCATGCGCTCCACCGGCAGGACGAGCGTGCTGATGGGACAGGCGTGGTACTCCGCGTCCTCGATGCCGTCGCAGCCGACCAGCATCACGTCCTCCGGCACCCGGAGGCCGAGGTCGCACAGGCCCCGGTAGCAGCCGATGGCGACCTCGTCGTTGACACAGAAGATGGCGTCCGGGATTGGCTTGCCCGCAGCGCGGCGCGACCGGACGTACTCGACGATCGCCTGGCGCGCCGGGGCGCGGTGGTGGGCCAGGACGCTGATGAGTTCGGGCTGCCGCCCGGCCTCGCGCATCTGGTAGTGGTAGCCGCGGGAGCGCGGGTCTACGCCGGTACCGCGACTCTGGGTCATGTGGGCGACGCGGCGCGCACCCTGCGCGATCAGGTGCCGGGTCGCGATCACGCCGCCCTCGTAGAGATCGACCCCGACGAAGTCGCGGTCGCGCGGGTAGTTCAGCCCGATGCCGACGAAGGGGATGCTGCGGCTGCGCAGCAGGGCGGCGTACTCGTTCGCCTCGAAGGCGACGTCGCAGGCGATCACGCCGTCGGTGCCGGAGGCGAGCGGATTGCCGGTGCGGGTGCCCGCGCCCTCCGCGTGCAGCGAGCGGGCCGGGTCCGTCGTATTGTTGATGATGACGTAGTAGCCGCGCCGCTGCGCCTGGTCGCAGACGAGCCGCGCGACCATCGCGTAGTAGGGCGCGAAGGCGTCGAACGTCCAGTAGGAGACGGTGTGGGAGCGACCGGTGGCGAGGGAGCGACCGGCCAGGTTGGGGGAGTAGCCGAGGTTGCGCGCGACTTCGCGCACGCGCCGCCGGGTGTCATCGGAGACGTTGGGGCTCCGGTCCCGGTGGAGCGCGCGAGACACGGTGGCGATGGACAGCCCCGTTTCGCGAGCGATATCGTGCAGTGTCGGCCTCAACGCGCCCCCTTCCGCCATGGAAGTCAAAAACGCCTCAAGCTGTGTCGCAAGCGTTTACCCTGAACTCAAACAGATTGGTAAACGCTTACCAGTAAGCCATTAGCGCCGGTAAGCGTTTAACATATAGCACAGTCTCCCCGGACGCGTCAAGACTTCGGGTAAACGTTTCCCATCTTTTTCATGCGGACCGAGCGGGGGCGCTCGGAGACGGTCTTAAGGCTTCAGCGCCCAGGACTCGTCGAAGAAGCCCGCGTCGGCGACGGCAGGCGTCGCCCCGTCGATGCGCCGAACGGCCCAGTCGGGGAGCATGGGGACGTGCAGGGCGTTGGTGCCCGCCATGCGGTCGCGGAAGGTGAAGCCACTGTTCACGACCACGTACCGGCCCGGCGCGGACGGGTTCGGGTAGATCAGTGCGGGGACGTGCGAGACTGCCGGATAGCTCCTGTTCCCCACCCGCACGGCGTTCGCGTCCCAGCGGAGGGGCAGATTCGCGGCGATGCGGGCCAGGTACCGGTTGCTGCCCGGGTCGCCCCAGAGGACCAGGTTCGATTCGCG
>DATLHN010000254.1:0-9510 GCA_035539875.1 Armatimonadaceae bacterium | reverse complement strand
GTTGCCGCCCGAGCCGCAGCGCGACGTGGCGCCTTCGGCCGCGCCGGGACCGGACGGAGCGGTTCCGCTGCCGCCGACCGCCGACTTCGCCTTGCCGCGCCCGTTGCTGCCGCCGCCGCCAGCGCGCGATCTGATCCCGTTGCCGCTGGCGCCACCGCCGCCCACTTCGCTCCCGCCCGAACCCGGCGCAGCCGAAAGCGCCGCTTTCAGTGCCGCCTCAAGCGCCCGGCTCTGACCCTCCGGGTCGCGCGCCCACTCGAGGGACCAGATGCGGTGCAGGCGCCACCCGCGCTCGGTCAGCATCTCGGCGCGGAGGCGGTCGCGGTGGCGCGCCGTCTCCGCGCTCGCGTAGGCCGCGCTGTCGCACTCGATTCCGAGCAGGTAACGCGTCTCATCGCGCGGGTCCACTACCGCGAGGTCCACGCGGTAGTCGGACTGACCGACCCGGTGACGAACCGTGTAGCCGCGCTCCGTCAGCGCCTGCTCCACGCAGCGCTCGAAGCGCCCCTGCGGGAGCGCCTCGTCCTCGGCATCCCCGGAGTCTACCCCGACCCGGGCGAACTCTACGAAGGCGCGGAGGAAGCGCACACCCGGCGCCTCGCCCCCGTCGACCTGGCCGACGGCCGCCGCCGCGGGCGTCAGCGCGTCCATGACCAGCATGCGGTCCCGGGCGCGCGTAGTGGCGACGTTGAGAAGCCGCTCGCCGCCGGGGACGGTCAGGGGGACGCACCGGTTCGGGTCGCCGCCGAGGTAGACGAGGATCATGTCGCGCTCGTCACCCTGGACGTTCTCGATCGTCTTGACGAAGAACCCTTCGCCACCCTCGGCTTCGCGCGGCAGGACGATGTCCGGGTCCGCCTCCCTGCGCCTGTCGATCTCGCGGAGGACGCTCTCGCACTCCATGTCGTCCAGAACGATCACCCCGAGCGTGTGCCGCGGGTTCTCGCGTGTGTACTCCAGTACCCGGTCGACGATGGCGATGACGGCGGGCTCGGTGTCCGGCAGGCGCTCGTACCGAACGGCGGAGCCGACCGTGGCCGCCGGGAAGGCGACAAGCTCCGGATAGAAGTAGCGCCGCGAGAAGGCGATCAGAGACTCGTTGCGGCTGCGGTAGTGCCAGTTGAGCGCGTGCAGACCGAAGTGCGCGGAGTCCCGGTCCGCCACAGCGCTGGCCCGGTCGAGAATGCTTTCGAAGGGGCGCTCATTGTCGCTGAGCACCGTGATGGGCGGTATCTGCTTCGGGTCGCCCGCGATGATGACCTGCCTCCCGCGCAGGACGGCCCCGATCGCCTCCTCGGTCGCGATCTGCGACGCGTCGTCGAAGACGATCACGTCGAACTGCACCGCGTCGGCGTCCAGGAACAGCCGGACGGAGAGCGGGTTCATCATGACGATCGGCTTGAGCGCGAAGAGGAGGTTGGGTATCTCCGCGAGGAGGTGGCGGACTTCGCCGGTGCGCCGGCGCGCGAGCTGGCCCTTGAGCGTCTTGATCTCGTCGGGGTACTGCTTCGGCGAGCGGCCGCGGGTGATCTCGCGAATCTGCGCGGGAACCGTCTCCATCAGCTTGCGGTCGAGCGCGCGGAACCGGGCGATGCCTCGGTCGTGCTCGGCCGCCGAGAAGTCGGCGAGACCGGGCAGCCCCGCCAGCACGGCGTTCAGCCAGGCGCGGTGGAAGCCGACCCGGAACGCGGCGGGCAGCGCCTCTCCCGAGACACCCTGCTCCAGCGCGGCGTCGAAGAATCCGGTCAGGCCCACGGCCGCGCAGTCGTCCCGCGTGGCGTGGACGGTCATGCCGTCCGCGACGCTGTCGACCGCGCCTAGGCGGGCGAAAGCCCACTCTTCCACCGCCGGAAACGGCAGCGCCGTCAGGGGCGTGTCGCCGACGCGCAGGTACTCCTCGCGGAAGACGGACAGCAGCCCGGGGCCCGCGGCCCGGAAGTCGCTCAGGGCTGCCGCGAAGGCGTCCTTCGTCTCGCGAAGCGCTGCCGCACGGGCAGAGTCCGTTCCCGCGGTGAGCGCGGCGGCGAGCCGCTCCGGCAGGGGGCGGTCCTCGAAGTGCCGGCGGATGGCCCCGGCACGCTCGAGCAGCAGCTCCAGAGCGTCCCAATCGGTCTCCAGGCCGCGGTATGCGCTGCCGTAAAGCGGGCGCATCGCTTCCGATTCGTTTTGGAACGACGCCTCCTGCGCGGAGACGCGCTCCAGGGTGCCGAGGGCGCGGATCGATTCGCTCACGCTCGGGGCGTCTCCGCCCCGCCGCACGGCGGCCCGGAGGAGGCGGTATGCCTCGTGGTACTCCGCTAGCGCCTCGTGCTGCCCCGCGCTCCACTCCGCGATCTCCGGCAGCGGGGTCTGGGGGGCGGGGATCGCCTCAGGGGTCGCGGACTGGAGCGCGAGCTGTTCCCACACGTCCCTCAGCTCCGTCAGGATCCGGCTGGTTTCGGCGTGCGCCTCCGCGACCTCCTTGAGGTCGGTGTCCGCGTGGAGCATGACCTTGACGAGCACGGGCGGCACGTGTCCGGAGCCGAACTCCGCCGCGAGCATCTTCGCCTTGTTGAGAAGGTCGCGCAGCCCCTCCCAATCCGTTTCCTCCCGCTTGTAATACGGGCCGAAGGCGTTGGATAGCCGCTCCGCGTTCTGGTCGCACCAGAGCTTCAGCTCCCGGACCTCTTTGGCGAGCGCGAAGTCGCGGTTGAAGTCGCGGTCCTTGATCTGGACGTGCGGCTTCAGGACGGCGCGCACCGCCTTCTGGTCGCGGGCGACCGCCGGGCTGAGCAGCCGCGCGATGCCTGTCTTGGGGGTGACGAGGTTCGGCAGCAGGGCGTCGAAGTCGAGGTTGAGGACTTCTTCCGTGTACGCCTCGAAGAGCCCGCGCGACTTCTTGCGGTACTGCGACCACCGATCCCAGCCCTCCGCGAGCAGCTTGGACAGGCGGTCCGAAACGCCGGGGGCGAACCAGCCGACGCAGGGGTTCGGGAGGTCGATGGCGCGCTGGAGGACGCGCAGCAGCAGGACGCGTCCCTCCGGCGACTCGTCCAGCGGGACGCCGCTCTTGTCCGAAAGTAGGGTCAACTTCTCGTGAAGGTCGTGGGAGCGTGCGCGAATCGCTTCCAGGAGAGCGTCCCATGTCTCGAACTCCGCCGCGGCGCGCTCGCGCCAGTCCGGGCCGAGGAGCGGCTCGAGCGGCGCCTCGCCGCGGGCCTCCAGCCGCTGGCGCAGATCGGCGTGCGGGAGCGCGAGCACGCTATCGTCGAAGGATTCCGTCACCGCGGCGCGCTCCGCCTGGAACGCCTCGTAGCGGTTGCGGAAGTCGATCAGGTGGTCCCGCAGCGCGGCGGGGGAGTCGGTGGTTAGCCAGTTACGCGGAAGGGGCGTCTCCAGGGACGCCAGGTCGCCCATCAGGCGGAGGAGCCACTCCGACCGGGCGACGTCCGCGGGGGATTCGTCCTGCGCGCAGAGCGGGGCGGCCGCGGCCGCGGCTTTGTTCAGTCGGTCGGTACGCTCGATCAGAGTTTCGAGGGCCTGCTGCACCTCGCGCGCCAGGTTCGGCCGTGTCGTGTCGGCGAACGCCCCGGCCCACACCACCGCGTTTTCCCCGGGGCTCGCGAGGGCGTCGCCCTTCGCGAGCGCCATCGCCTGCGCGTCCATCGCGGCGTACCGTTCGGCGGACACCGACTCCGGCGAGTCGAGGGCGAAGGAGAACCCCGCGGGAACCCCGCTGATGAGGTTCTCGGCGAGAATGCCGACGGCTTCGTACGGCGTGATCCCGAGCGGCTCGCGCGTCCGGTGCATCTCGCTCGCGAGCGCGTTCAGGCGCGCCCGCAGGCCGGCGGTCTCTTCGCGCTCCTTCAGGCGCGCGGCGCGGGCCGCCGCGCTTCCGGCGGCCCCGGCGCTGCGGGGGGCGGCGATGGCCTGGTCCAACTGCTGGAGGATGTCGCGCTTGCTGGTCTTCAGGCTGTGGGCGAGGAGGCACAGGTCGCCGAGGCCCCGGTCGGTGAGTCTCTGGTAAACGGCGTCGAGGGAGGCCATTCGCCCGGAGACGAGGAGGACGCTCTTGCCCGAGGCGATGCACTCGCCGATTATGTTCGTGATCGTCTGGGTCTTGCCGGTGCCGGGCGGACCCTGGAGCACGAGGTTCTGCCCGCGCGCGGCGGCGACCACGGCGCGCTGCTGGGCCGGGTCGGCGTCCAGCATCTGGTACTCGCCCTCGACGAAGTCGCTCTGGTCCAGCGCGCTCAGGGCCGGGACCGGGACCGCGGGAAGCGACTCGATCGCCTCGCGCAGGCCGGAGAGCGCCGCGACCAGCGGGTGGCGGAGCGCCTGGTCCTCCTGGGCGAGCAGGTCTTCGAAGAGGCGCAGCTTGATGAGCGGCAGCTTCGCCAGGGACGAGACCTCCTGCACCTCCCAGCCTTCGCGTCCCTCCACCAGGCCCGCGACGGTGCTCAGGTAAGCCGAGGGGACCAGGTAGCGCTCGTCGGGGGCATTCGGGAGGGCGAAGCCCAGGTCCTCACGGGCGAGCCGAAGCTTGAGGACGGGGTTTACCTCGACCGGTTCCTCCATCGCCTGGAGCGTGAAGCCGGTGCTCGCCGGGTGCGGCTCCAGTGTGACGGGCACGATGAGGAGGGGCGACCGTACGGCCTCGCCGGAGTCCGGGTGCCGCCAGGTCAGCGTGCCGAAGGAGACGTACAGAACGTTGATGTCCTGCCCCTGGAGGAGGGCGACCGCCTGGAGGTGGAGGTGGCGCAGGCTCTCCATCATCGCCGCGCGGGCCGGGTAGTTGCCCGGCTCCCGGAGAACGTTCCTGTCCATCTCCCGGTTCGCCAGGTCCCAGAACTGCAGGGGCTTTCGCCTCCGGATGAGGATGTCGAACAGGTCGTTGGGAGCCGCCAGCTCGATCACCCCGGTCGGCGGGAGCGCGACGAGCGGGTTGCGGGGGGACAGGTCGAGCAGTGAGGACTTCCAGGACTCGACCGTACTCTGGATGCGCTCAGGTGTTTCAGCAAAGGACATAACGCTTGGTCTTGATCACTCCGGGGCGGGCCTTCGCTCAAGAGGACCCGCGAATTCGAGTGGCGGCGTGCGCGCGGACGCGGACGCTCGCGCTCGCACGCCGCCCGCCTGTCTCTCCTATGTTCGGCATTCTGCGGCGGAAGTATCACAGGGAATACCGGAAGCGCGGGAGGGACGGGGGGATCATCTGCAAAAACCGCGCCGCGGCCGACGAAAAGGTCACCTCTGGTATTGGTACTGTACCATGGCGCCTGCTGGTAATAAGGCGGAGGAGTGGGTGCGCGTTCCCGACCGCCCTGCCGCCGGGAACGCGCCGGAAGGGTTCATATCCAGGGCCGCCCGAGCCACAGGTGGACGTCGTAGAAGCGCTGCGGGATCGGCAGCGCCGAGAGCAGCGGGTAGAAGAAGACGAACCAGGCCGCGACCAGGATGCAGTAAAGGGCGACGATCTTTCGCCGTCGGGTCCAGAACTCGGCGGGGCTTCCCGCCGTTGCTGCGGGGTCACCGGGGTCCGGCGTCGTCCACGCCAGGTGGAACAGGTAGGCGAGCGCCAGGCAGACGAACGGGATCGACTCGAACATGTAGTGCATGAAGTTGAGGCTGCGCGCCTTCACGCCCCAGAGCAGCCACTGGCCCAGGCCGAGCAGGACGACGAAGCCGATGGCCCCGTGCCGACGCTTCCAGGCCAGGACGCCCGCCGCGACCAGCGCCGGGACCGACGCCCACCACAGGAAGACGTTGCCGATCGCCCAGACGCCGCGCGTGACCCCGTCGTCCGTCTCCCAGTAGTACCAGACCGGACGCAGCACCAGCGGCCAGGACCACCACGGGGAGTTGTAGGGGTGCCCCTCCTTCAACTGACTGTGGTAGCGCCACATGTCCCCCTGCATCGTCCACACCTTGCCCCACCCGTGCTGATTGTAGTTGAGCGAGAAGAGCTTCTGGTTGTAGGTGCCCTGCTCCCCCTGGAGGACGTAGGGGATGTACGAGGCGAAGTAGAGCGCCGCGGGGACGGCGATCATGCCGAGAACGACCAGCGACGCCCACCGCAACGTCCGCGCGGGCGAAAACCCGTCCCGCCGGGAGACGTACGCGTGGTGGAGGAACAACGCGAGCATCAGCAGGGCCCACGCGTAAAGAGATGACCACCGGGAGGCAAGCGCGCCCCCGATGCCGAGGCCGGCGAGGAGCAGGTAGCGCGTGCGGTCTTCCCGCAAATAGCGCCACGTCCCGAGCGCGGCGAGGAGGATGAAGAAGACCGTGTAGATGTTGGTCATCGCCGTGCGGCTCTGCACGAAGAAGACGCCGTCGAGGGCGAGGAAGGTCGTGGCGAGGGCGGCGGCGGCGCGGCTATGAAGGGTCTGCCGGGCCAGCGCGTACATCACGACGAGCGCGAGGGTGCCGAACACGAGACTCGGAAAGCGCCAGCCGATGGTGCTGCGCTCGGAGTAGGTCGCCTCCGCGTTCCACGCGCCGTCGCTCGGGTCGAATTCCCCGTTCCAGGCGACGATGCCCGCCGCCATCATCAGCTTGGCGAAGTGCGGGTGGGTCCACTCGTGCGGGTTCTTCCCCGCGACGAACTCCATGGCGGTGCGCGCGTGATGCACCTCGTCGAAGATCATCTCCGGAGGCGCGCTGAGCCGCCAGAGGCCAACCAGGTAGAAGGCCACCGCGATGACGGCGGGCAGGAGGCGGTTGAGGGGGACAGCGCCATCGGGCTCCGGCTCCGCATCCGTCGCGTCGACCCCCGGCCGGGCGCCCCGCACCAGTACCAGAATAGTGGCGAGCGCGAGAAGTACCGGAGCGCAAGCCTTCAAGACGTCCAGAAGCGAATACACGGGCGGATTGGGCACCTGTGACAATCTCCGGGAGGGCCAGACTTCATCCGCATTGTACCGTCGCTTCGCGCGGGCGCAGAGGGAAGAGACCGGGAGGTGACGAACGTGTGGAAAAATCTACCGATAAATCGGGGAAATGTAAGGCACAAACCTATGGCAGCGAAAACTGCGGTATTTTCCGGCAACGGCCCGCTCTCGGGCGCTCCCTATACTCCGGCGGTGCGGGTCGGGGACCTGCTCTTCATATCGGGCCAGCTCGGGCTGGACCCGGAAACGAAGAAGCCGTACGACGCGTTCGAGAAGCAGGTCGAGGGGGCCATCGCGGGAGTCCGGGCGCTCGTGGAGGCCGCGGGTGGCTCGCTCGATTCCGTGGTGAAGACGACCGTGTTCCTGGCGGATCTGGGGCAGTTCCCGGTCCTGAACGAGATCTACGCGCGGCACTTTACCGGAGAGGTGCGGCCGGCGCGCTCGACATTTCAGGTGGCGGCGCTCCCCGCGGGGGCAGCGGTCGAGATAGAGGCCATCGCGCATCTCGGGTAGGGCGTCACAGCGAGGCGGGGCGTCGGACGTTGCATTACTGCAAGACAAATTAAAGCCGACAAGCCAGACCATCTTTGACCGCCGGGGCGGAACATACGGCTGCCTGTAGACGTCGGTTGAAGTTATAGGGAAGGCGAATGTCTATGCATCTGGCGCATCTCGTCGAAGCACGACTACAACAATCCCAACGGATCGATCCGCGTCAGATTCTCGCGAGCGAGATCCTGACGTGGACGGCTCCCGAACTCGAGGCGGCGGTAGAGCGGGAGATCGCGGAGAATCCCGCGCTCGAACTGCGCGACGCCGTCTCGGGTGGCGACGGCTTCGCCGCCGAGGTGACGGGCAACGGGGGCGCGGGTCCCGCGCTGGGTCCCGGGGGTGGCGGGCAGACCGCGCAACACGCGGCCGAACTGGACCGGTTCTTGTTGAACGACCGGCGCAGGGACGAGGTCGGTGTCGGCGCGACCGCCGCCTCGTCGTCCTCCACATCCTTCCTGAACGCCCTGGCAAGCAGCGCCAGCGGGGAGTGGGACGACGACCCCCTGGACCGCGTCGCCTTCACGCTCAGCCTGCGGGATCACCTGCGCGAGCAGGTCGGGCAGGTCGCCCGCAACGGGGTCCGCGCGGACGTCGTGCGCTACCTGATCGAGTGCGTCGACGACCGGGGGTATCTCCTCGCGGAAGCCGACGAAGTGGCCGAAAGGTTTCGTGCGGCGTGCAGCACGGTCGAGGCCGCCCTGCGCGCGCTCCAGACGATGGACCCGCCCGGTGTGGGGGCGAGGGACCTGCGCGAGTGCCTGCTGCTCCAGGCGGAGTACCTGGAGCAGGCCGGGGAGGGGCACCCGCTCGCGCGCCGCATCCTGACGCATTGCTGGGAGGAGCTGGCGGCCCGCCGCGAGGAGCGGATCGCCTCTCGCCTTCGCGCGCCCCTCCCGGAGACGCGGGCGGCGCTCCAGTTCATCCGCGAGGGGCTGACTCCCTACCCCGGGAGCGCGTTCCGCCCGCAGTCTCTGGCCCGCGGTGCGGTCTCGGGAGCGCCCGCCGTCCGCCCGGACATCGTCTTTCATCGCACCGAGGCGGGGTTCGTGGTAGAACTGACCCGGGATTTCGAGAGCGCCCTGACGGTCGCTCCCCTCTGGCAGCGCCTCTCGGACCGCACGGACGCGGCGCAGTCCGACGAGGCCATGCGCCGCTACATCCGCGACTACGTGGAGCGGGCGCACGCGTTCCTGAACGGCGTCTCGCGGCGGGGTCGCACGCTGAGAGCCATTGCCCTGGCGCTGGTGGAGTGCCAGCAGGGATTTATCGAGACCGGAAACCGGGCATTCCTGCGTCCCCTGACGCGGCAGTCACTGGCCGAACAACTGGAACTGGACGAGTCCGTCATCAGCCGCGCGGTGACGGAGAAGTGGGCGCAGCTTCCGAGCGGCGAAGTCGTGCCGCTGGATGCATTCTTCGGCAACGCCCACGCCGTGCGGGAAGCTCTGGTGAACCTGATCGCGGGCGAGGACCCGGCCAACCCCTACTCCGACGACGAAATCGCCGATGCGCTCACGGCACAGGGGTTCCCGCTCGCGCGCCGCACGGTCGCCAAGTACCGGGGTCTGGAGAAGATTCTCCCCGCCCGGCTCCGCAAGCGCGCCCCGAGCCTTTCCGTCGCGTCCGCCAGTGATTTGGCGCGCCGTCGTCCGCAACAGGTGCAGCCGCTGACGCAGCAGCAGCAGTGGAGCGAGAAGGCCGCGGTGAAGTCGCCGCTGGCGGTTTGAATAAGGCGACGAGGACAACAGGACGTTTTGCGCGCTCAAGAGATTATTGCGAAGAAGCGGGATGGCGCCGCCCTCAGCCGCGCGGAGATCGACTTCTTCGTGGACGGCTACGCCACGGGTAAAATCCCGGACTACCAGGCGTCCGCGCTCCTGATGGGTATTTACCTGCGCGGGATGAGCGACGCGGAGACCGCGGACTTGACGCACGCGATGGCGTCGTCCGGCCGGATGCTCGACCTGGCGCGCGCGCTTCCGCCGGGCCGCCCCACCCTCGACAAGCACTCGACCGGCGGGGTGGGGGACAAGACCTCGCTCATCGTCGTGCCGATACTCGCGGCGTCGGGCGCGCTGGTCTGCAA
>DATLHN010000253.1:0-3866 GCA_035539875.1 Armatimonadaceae bacterium | reverse complement strand
GTCGCATCGACCGGGGGCCTTGCCGCTTACCGGCGCGGGGCGGCCGGTGAAACGGTGGCGGCGGCGGAGGGGATGAGGGAGTTGGCGTACTCCTCGACGTAGAGGTAGCCCGAGGGGGCGAAGCGCGTGGCGTCGGTCTTGTCGCGCGGGTTCAGGCGGCGGGCCGTCTCCCAGGCGTCGGGGAGGCCGTCGGCGTCGGCGTCCGGCGGGGGAGTGCCGGGCGCGTACTGCGGGTAGCCGCCGATCTGCGAGAGCGCGTCCAGGGGACGGCCGCCGCCGCTGCGGGTGTCCTCCACCGCGCGCTTGTCGGCGGCGTCGCGCGGCACCGCGCCCGCGTGCTTCAAAACGTGCTCGAAGGCGTCGGCCGCGCTCTGGGCGGAGATGCCCGACACGACCTCGGGTACCGGCTGGTCGGCGCGGAAGGGGGACGCGTCGAAGTCCGTGCCGACGAACGCGGCGGCCCACTCCGGCCCGCCGTCGCCGCCCGCGCGGCCGGGGCCGACGTTGCCGCGCAGGTAGAACCGGCTGCCCGGCGCGGCGGTCTTGAAGAGGTTCACGCCGCGCGAGCCCTGTCCGGTCTTGTTCGTGCTCGGGCCGGGCTTGTAGTAGTTGCCCAGGATGTTCGCCGACGACGGCTTCGCGCCCGGCTCCGGGCTCCAGAGGCCGGTCGCCTCGCTCTCCCAGTTGTAAACCACGTTGTTGACCAGCTCGACCCGGGCGTTGTCCTTGATCCAGGGGTTGCGCCGCTCGTTGTGGGCGAACAGGTTGTGGTGGACCGTGACCAGGTCGCACGCGCCGTTGCCGAAGAGCATGGCGTAGCCGTGGCCGGGGTTGCCGCCGTAGGGGCTGCCCTTGACGGTGTACGGGTGCTGGCTCTTCCACAGCGCCTCGGAGAAGACGTTGTTCGAGAGCGTGACGTTGCGCGCGCCGTACCAGAACTCGACCGTCTCGTCCATCGACCAGCCGAACGAGCAGTGGTCGATCACGATGTCGCGGATCGAGCCGCCGGGGTCGAGCTTGCCGTCCGGGCCGACGCGCCCGAGCTGGAGGCTGTCGCGCTGGTCGCCCGCCGGGCCGTCCGGGTCGTCGCCGTTGCGCACGCGCAGGCCGCGCACGATGACGTTGCTCGCGCCGATGCGGATCGGGTGGTTCTTGACGATGACCCCGTCGCCGGGCGCGGTCTGCCCGAAGACCGTCAGGTCGCCGCTGCGGACCGATATCTTCGACTTCAGGGAGATGACGCCGCCGGTCCTGAAGACGACGACGCGCGGGCCGCTCGCCGTCAGCGCCTCGCGCAGCGTCCCCGGCCCGCTGTCGGCGAGCGACGTCACCAGGAGGACGCGCGCGTTTTTCGCGCGCCCCCCGGTGGCGTTCTTCCCCCAGCCCCGCGCGCCCGGGAAGGCCCCGGGAGGCAGGGGCTGCTGCTGCTGGCGGGATGCCGCCGCGCCCAGCGGCCCGGCGGCGAGCGCGGCCAGCAGGCCGACGGCAAGGAGTTGGTTACGCGCCGACCCCATTACCGGTCGTCCCAGCTGTTCATCGGGTGGCCGTAGTCGTAGCCGATCTTGCCGGTCGTGGCGCTCTTGCCCAGGAACGTCTTGATGTTCTGCCACTTGGCGTGCCCGTCGGTGTAGATCACGGTCAGGCCGCCGTTGTGGCGCGGCGACGGGCGCTTGCGCGTGTTGCCGTCGGCGGTGTCGTAGTAGTAGGCCGTGCCCTTGAAGTTGCCCGGGGGGGTGACCTGCCAGTCGGTCGCGTTCGCCTCGTACAGGTGCCACGTCTCCGGGTTCTGGTCGCCCGCGATCGACTTGCCGAACGGCTGGAGCTGCATCTGCGCGGTGTCGCAGATCAGGAACGTCCCGGCCGAGTCCGCGATCTCGTGGAGCGCCACGCTCGGGAAGACGCCCCAGGAGCCGTTGAGCGAGACCAGGTTCCAGTTGATGCCGTAGCCGCCGCAGGAGTTGGGGCCGGGCAGCGGGGACGTGGACCAGGTCCCCTCCATCGTCGGGACGAAGCGCGTGTCGCCGCCGCTCCAGGTGGTGTTGGTCTGCGACGGGCAGGTGAAGATCTGCCCGTTCTTGGTGTACGAGTACAGGATCTTCGGCCAGCGGGAGTTGGTGGTCGGGAAGACCCAGCCCGCGAGCGGCAGCGTCTCGTCGAAGTCCTGGGTGTACATGCTCACGGCGAGCGCCATCTGCTTGCCGTTCGACAGGCACGACGCCTGCCGCGCCTTCTCACGGGCCTGTGCGAAAACGGGGAAGAGTATCGCCGCGAGGATGGCGATGATGGCAATAACGACGAGCAGCTCGATGAGCGTGAAAGCGGCGCTGCAACGGGTTCGGGTCATGGAGGGGCTCCTTTCCGCGCTGTAAGGAGAGCGGCGGGAAACGGCAATGGTTTTTCGGTCGGCGACGATCAAGTGGTGTCTCCTTCGACGAGTTCGACCGGGAGGACGGTCTCCGCGGGGACGTCTCGCCCCTCGATGCGGTCTACGAGCAGGGCGACGGCGCGGCGCGCGGCCTCGGTCCAGGGCGCGCGCACCGAGGTGAGCCTTTGGAGCGGCTCCATCGGCGGTTCGATGCCGTCGAAGCCGACGACGGCCAGGTCTTCGGGGACGCGCAGGCCGAGGCGGCGGCATTCGGTCAGGACGCTGTACGCGGACGTGTCCGACCAGCAGACGGCGGCGGTGGGGCGCTCGCCCCTGGGCAGGGCCAGGCACTGCATCTCTCCCGCGCCGAGCGGCGCGCGCCAACCGGCCGGGAACGTCCCCACGACCGTCATCCCGTGCGCGGCGGCGGCGTCGCGGAGCGCCGCGTGCCGCCGCGCGACCGAAGTGAGCGCGTCCTCGCTGGCGCGGAAGTAGACGCGGCGGTGCCCGCGCGCGGCCAGGTGCTCGGCCAGCAGGCGGGTGCCCCCGGCGTCGTCCACCACGACCGAGGGCAGCCCCGGCAGGGCGTCGGCGAGGGCGACCACCGGCAGCGACGATGCCCGCAGCCGCTCGACCAGCGGGTCGTCGGCGTAGGCGATCAGGACGAGGCCGTCGACGGTGCGGTTGGTCAGCTCGTCGAAGATGTCGTCCACCGAGCGGCGGTGGAACGCCCCGTGGAGCAGCAGGTCGCGCCGCTGCTCGTCGCACGCCTCCTGCAGGCCGCCGATGACGTCGGAGAGGAAGAAGTTGTGTGCGGTGGCGAGGCCGTGGCCGCAGTAGAAGCCGATGATGCTGGTGGACTGCCGCCGGAGCGAGCGCGCGACCGCGTTGGGCCGGTACTTCAGCTCGGCGGCGATGTCGAGGATGCGCTGGCGGGTGGCTTCGGAGACGCGCGTGTTGGAGCGCGACTTGTGCAGCACCGAGGACGCCGTCACCTTGCTGACGTTCGCCCGCGCGGCGACGTCGCTCAGTGTGGGTGCTGCCGCCGGTTTCGGAAAACTCATCAGGACGCCCTTGCCCTCGCTGCCTTCCCCACCCGATCCCCCCGCGCGCCCCTGCCGCGGGAGTTAACTAATCGGTTAGTTAGCGAAGTTTACACGGCGTTCCGCCCCCTGTCAAGGAATTATTTCGCGACGGGATGCCCGCCCCGGGACTCGCCGAGTCCCGGGGCCGGAGGGGGTCAGTTCTCGTAGAAGCCCGACCCGGGGTTGTACGTGTGCCGCAGGTAGAGGTTGGACAGCACCGTCAGCGCGACCGCCGAGGCGAGGCCGCCCGTGAGCTGCGAGCGCGCGGAGCCGATGCCCAGCACGAACGAGAGCGCCAGGACCAGGAACGCGATCAGGACGCCCGCGATAGCCGGAAAGCCCGGCGACAGCGCCGCCGCCGCGGCCGTCCTCCCGAGCAGCAGGACCACCGCAGTCAGCAGCAGGACGTACGGCCC
>DATLHN010000252.1:0-38500 GCA_035539875.1 Armatimonadaceae bacterium | reverse complement strand
GGCGGTGGCCGCGGCGGCGACCGTGGCGGTCGCGGCGGTGGTGGCCGCGGCTACGACCGCTACTAGTCCCGACGACCGGGTACGAAAAGCGCGCGGGCCGGGAGCATTCGCTCCCGGCCCGCGCTATTGGCGTTGTTCCCTCAGGGTACTTCGAGGACGATCTTGCCCCGGACGTGGCCGCCCTGACTCTCCTCGTGCGCCCGCCGCGCCTCGGAGAGGGGCAGGGTTTCGGAGACGACCGGGCGCACCGTGCCCGCGTCGATCAACTCGGCGATAGCCGTCAGGTCGTCCGCCCGCGGCAGGCCGAAGATGTGCGAGGCGCGCACGCCGTACTTCTTCGCCTGCTCCGTATCGGGGTCGTTGACGATTCCGACCAGGTAGCCTCCGGGCTTCAGCGTCTGCCAGGAGCGCTGCATGACCTCCTTGCCGACGGTGTCGAACACCACGTCGACGTCCTTTACCGAGTCCTCGAAGCGTTCCGCCGTGTAGTCGATCAGCTCGTCCGCGCCCAGTTCCTTGAGGAACGCGTGGTTGCGGGCGGACGCGGTGCCGATGACTCTCGCCCCCTTCCACTTCGCGAACTGGACTCCGAGCGAGCCCACGCCCCCCGCGGCGGCGTGAATCAGCACGGTCTGTCCGGGCTGAAGGCCCGCGGCGTCGAAGAGCGCCTGCCACGCGGTGAGCGCGGCGATGGGGAGCGAAGCCGCCTCGACGAAACTCAGTGATTTCGGCTTGAGGGCGACCACTTTCGCCTCTACCAGGACGTACTCCGCGTACGCGCCGTCCTTGAGTATGTTCGTATCGGCGTACACCTCGTCGCCCGGTTTCACGTTCGAGACGCCCGCGCCGACCGCTTCGATCACCCCGGCGACGTCCCAGCCGAGGATGAGAGGTAGTTGATGCGGCCAGATGCTCTCGGTCCAGCCCTCGCGGACCTTCCAGTCCACGGGGTTGATGCCCGCGCCCCGGACGCGTATCAGCGCCTCGCCCGGCCCGGCGACCGGCTTCGGCGCGTCCTCATAAACCAGGACTTCCGGGCCGCCGAACTCGTGTATGCGGACCGCCTTCATCGTGTCACTCACCGCGAAACTCCTTTACGTTACTTCCCCGCGGCGGTTTGGAGGGCCGCGAGGAGGGTGGCTTCGTCCCAGGAGTCGTCGTAGCGGACGCCGTTGATGAAGAACGTCGGGGTGCCGTTGACGCCGCTGCGGATGCCCGAGAGGAAGTCCTCCCGGACGCGCCCGGCGTACTGGTGGTCGGTAAGAGCCGCCTCGATGCCCGCCGCGTCCGCTCCCACCTTCTCGGCCAGGGTCTTCAGGTCCGCGTCGGCGAGGTGGCGCTGGTTCTCGAACAGGGCGTCGTGCATCTCCCAGAACTTCCCGGACTCCGCGGCGGCCTCCGCCGCCTCGGCGGCGTGCTGGGCGTGCGGGTGAAGCTCTGTCAGCGGGAAGTTGCGGAAGACGAAGCGCAGCGAGTCGCCCATCTGCGCCTGGACGCGCTGGACGATGGGGTAGGCGTGGCCGCAGTGCGGGCACTCGTAGTCGCCGTACTCGACCAGGGTGACGGGGGCGGTGTCCGGTCCCTGCGCGTGGTCGCGCGCGGGATCGACGGGAAGGATAAGTCTGGACATGGCGGTGATTCTCCCTACTTCTTCAAGTCGTCCAGCGCGCTCAGGATGCCTTCCGCGCCCGGGTTCACCCCGATGGGAGAGACATGGCTCCAGCGGATGACGCCGTCGGAGTCGATCACGAACAGCGCCCGCTGGCAGACGCCTTCGCGATCCCGGTAGACGCCGTACTGCCGGGCGATCTCACCCTTGGGCTCAAAATCGGAGAGCAGGGGGAAGTGCAGGTTGCGCGCCTCGGCGAACGCCTGGTGACACCAGACGCCGTCTACCGAGATGCCTACCATCTCCGCGCCGTAGCGCTTGAACTCGGGGAGTATCTGGTTGTAGAGCGCCATCTGGTCGCCGCAGACGGGGCTCCAGTCCGCCGGGTAGAAGGCGAGGATGACGGGCGTGCCCTTGAACTCCGAGAGCGTGAGGCTCTGGTCGGCAGTGCACCTGAGGGTGAAATCGGGGGCGGGGGTTCCCGCGGGGAGCGCGCCGTGCGGCGCGTCGTTCGTGCTGCTCATGATCGCGTTGTTCTCCAGTCCTAACGGCCGCTCCGTTCCCGAAGCGGCACTAAACTATACCCGCTTACGGGATGAGGACGACCTTTCCGTGCGCGCCGGATTCCATTAGGGCCCGGTGTGCCCTGGCCGCCTCCGCGAGGGGGAACCTTCGCCCTACGACCGGCCGCAGCGTCTCGTTCGCGAGACCGTCGTGGATCGCGGCGTAAACCTGGCGAAGCTCCTCCGCGGTTCCGTTCGCCAGGCTGACGCCGAGGACGCTGGAGTCCTTCGCCATCAACTGGCGCGGGTCGATCTCGATACGCCCGCGGTTGCCGATGACGACGACGCGCCCGCGCGGCGCGAGGACGCCCAGGTCCCGGTCGAGGTTGACGTTCGCGAGCATCTCCAGGATGACGTCGGGGCCTCGCCCGCCTGTGAGCGACTTCAGCTCTTCCAGGTAGCCTTCCGTGCGGTGGTTCAGCGCGTGCGCCGCCCCCTGTGCGCGAACCAGCGCGAGGCCGTCGTCGGTCCCCGCAGTCCCGATCACGGTCAGCCCGTGGGCGACGGCCAACTGTACCGCGGCGACGCCGACGCCGCCGCTCGCGCCGTGAACCAGGACGGTCTCGCCCGGCTTCGCTTGAGCCCGCGAAATGAGGGCGCGGTAGGCGGTCGCGTAGGGGATGTTCACCGCCGCGCCCTCCTCGAAGCCGACGTTCTCCGGCAGGGGGTGGGCCTTTTCCACTTTGAGGAGCGCCTTCTCGGCGTAGGCGCCGGTCAGGGTCCCAGACGTGTAAACCCTGTCCCCCAGCTTGAGTGCGGTTACGCCCTCGCCGACCGATTCGACGACGCCCGCGCCGTCCGCTCCGGGGGTGAAGGGCGGCTTCGGCCCGGTGGGATACCACCCGGCACGCTGGTACGTCTCCACGGGGTTGACGCCGATCGCGTGGAGGCGCACCACCACCTCGCCCGGCCCGGGACGTGGGTCCAGGACGTCCTCCAGGCGCAGGACCTCGGGGTCGCCGAATTCGTGAACCACAATCGCCTTCATGGTGCTGCTCATCCTCCGTGCAAATCTGCTTCCGGGTCGGGGGGCGGCGGCGGCGTCGTGCAGCGCAGGACGACCGCCTCGTCGCGCGCGGCGTCCGCTCCCGCCGCGTCACCCGCCTGCGCCAGTACGTCCGCGTGCGCTTCGACGGCGGCGGCGAGTGCGGCGCGCGGGCGCGAGTCGCCCTCGAACTGCGGCATGGCGGCGACGCGCCGCCGGTAAGCCACCGCCTCCCGGCTCGCGACCACGGCGTCCGCGTACTCGCCGCGGGCGGCGCGGATTCGCGCCGTCAGCGCCCACCAGGTCGCGAGGGCGCTGACGAACTGCGCCATCATCATCGAGGTCTGGTACTGGGCGAGAGTCGGCCAAGCCTCCTCGAGGAGGCGCTCCGCTCCCGCAGAGTCCCCGCTGTCGAACCGAAGCCGCGCCATCTGGAGCAGGACCACGCCGCGCGACCGCTCCAGCAGCGGCTCGCCGTCGATAACCGTCAGTGCCTCCGCAAGGAGCGCGCGAGCGCCTTCCCGATCGCCCCCGCGGGCGCGGTGGTCGGCGTGCTGCTGGAGCGCGCTCATCATCAGCACCGACATCTCGGACCGGCGCGCGGCGTTCTCGGCCGCGATCGCCGCCTGGAGGGCCTCTTCCCCACGGCCCGCGTCCCCGTAGAGCGAGGCGAGCCGAGAAAGCGCGCGAAACTCCTGCATCGGCTGGTCGGCGATTTCGATCAGCCTGCGGAGCGCCACCTCCGCGCCCGCCGAATCGCCGCCACGGAGGCACTCGGAAGCTTGCTCGCTCAGCCGATCCGCCTCGGTCGGCTCGTAATGCTCCATCGCCGCCATGGCGTGCGCCATGGCCGCCATCCCGAGCGCGTCCTGCGCTTCGGCGTCGCCCGACGCGGCGGCCTTTTCCATCTCTTCCAGCAACTCGACGAACTTCTCCTCGGAGAAGTCGTCCTCTGCTCGGTCTTCCTCGTCCGGCGGCATCGCAGGTGTCCCTCTCCGACGGGAGCGCGCGCGGGAAGCGTCAGCTATCGGCCTCCTGCTTCTCGTGGCGCTCGGGCTTCAGCAGCGGGAAGAAGATGACGTCGCGGATGGAATCCGCACCGGTGAAGATCATGGCGACGCGGTCGATGCCCGCGCCGAACCCGCCGGTCGGCTGCATGCCGAACTCAAGCGCGCGCAGGAAGTCTTCGTCCATCGGGTGTGCCTCGGCGTCGCCCGCCGCCTTCTGCCCGACCTGGTACTCGAACCGCTCGCGCTGGTCGAGTGGGTCGTTGATCTCGGAGAACGCGTTTCCGCATTCGTAGCCCAGGATGTACGACTCGAAGCGGCGCGTCAGACGGGGGTTGCCCGGCATTTTACGGGCGAGCGGCGACGTCTCCAGGGGGAATTCGGTGATGAACGTCGGCTGGACCAGGGTGGGCTGCGTGAAGACTTCGTGCAGCTTTTCGATGATGCCCCCGATGTTGTGTTCGCGCTCCGGGTCGATCCGCTCGTTCTCGGGCAGGCGCTCGTTCGCGCGGACGATGGCGGCCCGCGCGCCTTCGAGCGACCCGAACGTCTCCGGGTCGATGCCCGCGTTCTCGCGGATGCCTTCCAGTATGGGCAGGCGTCGCCAGGGCTGCGCGAAGTCGATGCTGACCCCGTCGGGCATGGTCAGAACGTCGCCGCCGGTGACGGCGCGGCAGACGTGGAGGAACATCCCCTCGACAACCTCCATCATGCCTTCTAGGTTCGTGTACGCCTGGTACAGCTCCAGCAGCGTGAATTCCGGGTTGTGCCGGGTGGAGATGCCCTCGTTGCGGAAGACGCGCCCGATCTCGTAGACCTTCTCCAGTCCGCCGACGATCAGCCGCTTCAGGGGAAGTTCCAGGCTGATGCGCAGGTGAAGGTCCATCCCGAGCGCGTTGTGGTGCGTCAGGAACGGTCGCGCCGACGCTCCGCCCGCCTCCTGCTGGAGTACCGGGGTCTCGACCTCCAGGAAGCCGAGGCTGTCGAGGTACTCGCGCATCGCGCGCGTTACCTTGATGCGCTTGACTAGCACGTCCCGGGCGTCGCGGTTGACGAACAGGTCGACGTAGCGCATCCGCTGGCGCAGGTCGGGGTCGGAGAGCCGGTCGCGGACCTTCGTCTCGCCCGTCTCCCTGTCGCGGTACTCCTTGCCGAGCATCGCGCCGACGTCGCGCAGCGCCTTCGCGAGGAACGTCACCTTCTGGGCGTGGTAGGCCCGGTCGCCCTTCTTGGTCTCGAAAGCGAAGCCCTCAACGCCGACGAAGTCGCCGAGGTCCGCGTTCGCCTTGACGCGTGCATACTCGTCCGCCCCGAGGTCTTCCTCGCTCAGGTAGACCTGTCCCCGCCCGGACTCGTCCAGCAGGTCGAGGAAGTTGCCGCGCATGGAGACGACGCGCCCGGCGACCCGCACCGTCTTGCCGTCGAGCGCGTCGAACTGCTCGCGGGCCGCGGTGAGCGGGTGCGTGCGGTCGTAGCGCTCGGGGCCGAAGGGGTCGTGCCCGGAAGCGCGCAGGGCGGTGAGCTTCTCGTACCGTTCGGGCACGATGTGGTCGTGGGGCAGGGAAGGGGCGGTGGGTCCCGCTGCCGCGGGGGCGGGCGTCGTCTCGTCGTCGGCCACGGTCGTCTCGTTCTCCGTCACGAATCGGGTTGTTTGCTGCGCGGCATTATAGCACGCGCGGGGCGAAAAAGCCGGGAGCACCGGGGCCGGGCGGTACCTGGGCTACGCGACCGGGAGCGGCAGGGTCACCGAGACGAGCGTGCCGGAGTCGGGCGTCGAATCGACGGCCAGGGTGCCGCCGACCAGCTCCGCCCGCTCGCGCATCCCGATCAGTCCGCCGGTGTGGGAGACGGAGGGCGTGCCGTCGGGGCGCGAGGGGAAGCCCGCGCCGTGGTCCTCGATCTGGATGTGGAGCGCCTCGTCGTCCGCCCAGGCGTTGACCCGCGCCTCGGTCGCCCCGGAGTGGCGCGCGACGTTGGTGAGCGCCTCCTGCACGATCCGGTAGGCGGCGGTCTCCACCGCGGGCGGGAAGCGCCGCTCCAGGGCGGAGTGGCGCAGCGCGACGGCGACGCCCGTCTGCGCCGTGAAGCGCTGGACGAACCAGGTCAGCGTGGGCAACAGGCCCAGGTCGTCGAGCATGGGAGGGCGCAGCGTCAGGGAGAGTCCCCGCACCTGCCCCATGAGGTCGGTGACGAGGGCGCGGGCGGCGTCGCGCCGCTCCGCGGCGTCCGGCCGCGCCGGGTCGATTCCGGCCAGCATGAGGTTCAGCCCCGTGAGGGTCTGCCCGATCTCGTCGTGAAGTTCGCGGGCGAGGTGCGCCCGCTCGCCCTCCTGTACCTGCACGAGGCGCTGGGTCAACTCCCGGTACTGACGGCGCGATTCACGCAACTCCGCCCGATTGCGGTCGTGCTCGGCGAGCATCTGGGCGATGCGCCGGAATTCGGAACCGGACCGGCGCAGCCTCTCGAGCGCGCCGACATCTCCGCTCGAAAGGTAGCGGGTAACCGAGGAGAGCGGCTGCGTCACGTTCGATCGCAGCGCGAGCAGCAACAGGACCATCATGACGCCGTCCACCAGGGCCACCGAAGCGATGACCTGACGCGTGGGACGGGTAAGCATCTCCACGGTGGTTTCCGGACGCGTGAAGTCCAGGAGTGCGGCGGTGCGTCCGTCCGGCCCCGGGAGGCGAATGCGAAAGGCGGTGTCCGCGCCGTCCGCGAAGGAATCGTCGGCGGTCGTTGCCGGGAGGAGTCGTATGCGGGACGCGGTCAGTTTTTCAATGGTGGCGAGATGTTCGTCGTCCCACAGGCGGCCCCCGGCGAGCAGTCCGCGCGGCGTTCCGCGGCGGTAGGGGTCTCCCGTGGGGTGGATGCTGGCAGCCTGTACTTCGACGAGTCCCGAGGCGGTCCACAGATAATAGTGGGCGAGCCGCTGATCGGAGATGCTCCGCCGGGAAGGGGCGGGGATCAGATCGAAGTCCGGGATTCCGAGCTGGGATTCCCGCACCGAAGAGAGAACGCGCCTCCCCCCCGGGGTGAAGACCTGGACGATGTCGGCCTGGAAGTTGCCCTGCACGGTGCGGATGTTGATCTTAGCCCAGGCGGGATCGCCCGTCCGGACGAACCGGGCCATCTCGTCCCAGGGCGAGTAATCCGAGATGAAGTTGCCGAGGCCGCGCCCTTCGAGCGCGAGGATGCGGGCGGCGGTCTCCGCGCTCTCCTCCGAAAGCCGCTTCACCAGTGCGCTGGCGCGGTAAGCCTCGATCGTCTGCCACACGGAGAGCCCGGAGAGCAGGAGCAGCGAGAAACAGAAGAAGACGGCCAGTACGCGGAAGCGGGCCGTCGAGAGGAGGTTCCCCGGAGGGGGTGTGAGGGCTAACGGTGCATCGTCACCTAGCACGGCTGTTCTCCGCTTCGCACGTCCGTGGAACGCGGAAAAGCCGCGCCCCGGGGATGAGACTCCTCCGGGGCGCGGCCTGTTACGTCAGAATTCGATAATGCTCTCCACGCGCGGGTCCGTGGGGAACTTGATGATGGACGCCATGTCCTTCGGATAGAGGTGGGTGTAGTTACCCGTCGCCGCCACGCCGCCCGCCTTGCCGCCCGCCACCAGCGCCCCGACGAAGGTGGAACCGCCCGCGACCTTGATCCGGCCTTTTACCGCGTAAACGATCCCCTGGTGAACGTTGAGGGAGCCGCCGGCGAGGGACACGACGTCGTCCGTGTCCGATTTGTTCGAGCCGTATACGGCGAGTGTCGGGGTCGGCGTGATACCCGTTGTGACCTTGTACACGGTGCCGCCCTGCTGCTCGAAGGTGCCTTCCACGATGAGGGTGACGCCGTTCTCCAGTATGGCCTGGCCGGTGAGTCGCACGTTGCCCCTCACGTAGATGATGCCCGAGCCCGTGAGTTTCACCGACTCGTAGTTGTTCAGCGTAATGTCGCCGTTGATGTACTTCGGGCCGGTGATGGTCGCACTCTTATTAACATTGCTGTTGATCACGCCGCCCGCCATGGCCTGCAGAGCCCACTTCTGCCGCCAATCCGTCGTGGTCGCACTGTCCGGGAAGTACATCTCGGGCGAGCCCGGCTTCGAGGGGAAGTACGCGGTCCCCGAAGTCGTACCCACGGCCGACAGGTAGCCGTCCACGATGCTGTTGCTGCCCATGACGACGTTGTTGTTGCTGTGGACGTTGGCGACGTGGGCGTCCAGGGGCGTCGTGAGGATGTTCGCGGTGCCGTTGATGTTGACCGCATGGTTCGACGCGATCGCCGCGCTCCCGAGGGCGCGCATGTCGATGCGCACGATCGCCGCCACCTCGCCGGTCGAACCGTCCGGGTTGGTGCCCACGGACTGGACCTTGCGGGTCTCCTCCGTGAGCTCCGTGACGGTCGTGGCGTAGGTGCCGAAGGTTGCGGTGTTGGTCGGCGGGTCCTCGAACAGCGTGCCGCTGCCGCCCACATACTTTGGGTTCAGCCTCAGCCGGTCGAGCGTGTCGTCAACCCCCGCTTCCGCCAGCACCAGCGCCGTGGAGCGGTTCTGGCCCCGCCTCGAGAGCTGGATCTGCGCCAGCGAGGAGCTGATGATGACGAACACGGCGACGACCGCGAGGACGACCATGAAGAGCGTCGTCATGGTGGCGAACCCGGCGCGCTTGCGCCGCCGCGCCGCGGGGGAGATGCTCGCTACTGGGTTCGGGCCGCTCATTGCGCCGTTACCTTTCCACTCGGGGAGTGCGCTGCTCATGTTTGGAGTCGTCCTTAGTTAGAGGCGTCGGTTGCGCAGGCGCGCCCCGCCTTGAAGCGTCTGTACTCGTTCGATGTTGCGCTGGTCACGGTCGGTGAGCCGGATGGTAACATCGACCTCCGTCACGCTGTTGAGCGCGGCCCCCGAATTCGCGGTCGGGCTGACGGCGTACGTCACCTGGACATCGGACCCGCGATACGGTGTGGTGACCGTCACGGACTGGGCCATCCCGCTGAAGGTGCTCGCCGCGGGCACCCCGTTGATGAACACCTTCGGCGCGGAGAGTGGGACCCGGGAGAGCGTGAGCGTGTGCAGTCCGCTCTCCGTCGGCGTGAACTGGTCGCGCACCCGGTAGGTGAAGATGGTCGAGGCCACGTTCCGGGCCAGGACCTTCTCGGTTCGCGTGGGCCGGGCGGAGCCCGTGCTCTTCTGGATCGTCTGGGTTAGCATCCTCGTGTTCTGATCGAATCGGAGCGCGACGAAATCGCTGTTTCCGGTAAAGACGGCGGTCGTGGCCGGATCGTAGCCCGGCGTGCGAAGGACGATGCTCGACCCGTTCGTCTGGTAGGAGAGGGTTCCCAGCGTCCGGCTCGGGAGTATGAGGTCGCCCGAACGCACCTGGTACACCACTTCGTCCACCGCGAGGCGCGCGTCGTCGCCGAGATCGTCCATCGTCATCGTCTTCGTCCCCGTGGTGGCCGCGAAGGAGACGAGGGCGAGGACGCCGGTCATCAGCAGGCCGAGCACGGCGGCGAATACCAGTGCTTCGGTCAGGGAGGAGGCAGTCCTCCGGGAGCGCGTCGAACGCCCGCGTCGGGTAGGTGTCATGGGGCCACTCCTCGGGGCGAGACAATGCTGGTCACGCGGCGGCGGACGGTGCGCTGCCCCGTACTTCCGGCCTGAAAGGTGACGGTCACCGTGACCATCTTCACCGGGTTGCGGAACGTGCTGACGGTCATGCGGGCCTGCGGGTTCCGGAGTACGTTGTCCTCCGTCAGCTGGGGTATCGCGCCGAAGACGGACAGGTCCGTGTAGGTGCCGTCCTGGATCTTCGCGTCCTTGTACTGCCGCAGGTTCTCGATGGCCTGGCGGGCGGCGTTGTAGGCGACGGTGTTCTGCTTGGAACTTTCCGACGCGGCAACCGCTGTCGTGATCAGCGAGACCGCCGTGATGATGACGGACGTGCAAACGAAGATCGCCAGCATGACGTCCAGTAGCAGGGCGCCTGCGCTTGTCCGTCTTCTACGGTTACGGGCTGCGGGTATTCGCGTCATGATTTCGGGCTCCCGGACGGCGTTATGAGGGACACTGCATATTCCGTTCCGTGTTTAGGAATACGGCAGGAATCGAGCTGAGACGGAGTCGGAGAACTACGTAGTTCACTCCGGAGCACTACGTAGTTTGCGTTTTCGTCTCTAATGGGTCATCTCCGGCACCATTCCACGCCGCATGGCGTAGGCGACGAGGTGCGCCTGCGAGCGCAGGTTGAGCTTGCGCATTACCGAAGCGCGGTGAGTCTCCACGGTCCGTATGCTGATGAAGAGCCGCTCGGCAGCCTCCGCGTTGGTGTAGCCCTCCGCGACCAGCTGGAACACCTCGCGCTCGCGGGTGGTCAGCGTCTCGTAAATGTCGAGTGGCTGGACGTCGGTGCGGTTGACGTAGGCGTCTATGGCGCGCTCGGAGATCGCCGAGCAGAGGTAACGCCGTCCCTCCATGACGGAGCGGATCGCCTGGGTCAACTCGTCCGCGCTCGCCTCTTTCAGCACGTAGCCCTGGGCGCCGTGGCGCAGCGCCTTCAGCACGTGCTCTTCGCTCGCGTGCATCGACACGACGACGACGCGGGTGTCCGGCTGCCGCTGGGTGACCAGGCGCGTCACCTCGAGGCCGTCGAGTCCGGGCATCGCGAGGTCCACCACCAGCACGTTCGGCCGGTGCCTCTCGGCCTTCTCGAGGGCCTCACGGCCGTCGGCCGCCTCGTCCACGATCTTGAAGTCGGACTGCGTCGAGAGCAGCACCCGTAGACCCTGTCGGACGAGGAGGTGATCATCAGCGAGTAGTATGGAGATCATGGCGGCTTCCGGTGACCTGGCGAGCGAACGATCGGTGGTTACTGTCTTCAGTTATCGGAGTGTTTCCGCGATTCGTACAGACCCGCGTCAAGATTTGCGGTGCTTCCCCCCTCGTAACGGCATCACTGTGGTTTAATGAGCCTTGTGGAACCAGAATCTGACGACTTCCCGTCGGTCCGGACGGGCATCGACGTTTTGAACCGCGACGGATTCAGCCTTCTCCAGGGAGCGAAGGTGGGCCTGGTCACCAACCACACCGGGCTGCTCCGGGACGGCAAGGTGACGACCATCGACGCACTGCACCTGGCGGGCGGGTTCGACCTCAAGGTTCTCTTCGGCCCCGAGCACGGCATCCGCGGCATGCTCGACGAGTCGATCCCCGACGGCGTGGACGAGCGCACGGGCGTACCGGTCTTCTCCCTCTACGGCCAGCGGACCGAACCGACCGACGAGCAGCTCAAGGGGGTCGACACCCTGGTCTACGACATCCAGGACGTCGGTTGTAGATTCTACACCTATAGCTCCACCCTCGGCCACTGCCTTCAGGCCGCCGCGCGCAACAAGATCCGCTACGTCGTGCTGGACCGGCCCAACCCCATCGGCGGGGTAGCGGTCGAGGGGCCTGTGGCGGACGAGACGCGCCTGTCGTTCACCGCGTTCCACCCCGTGCCCGTACGGCACGGGATGACGATGGGCGAGATGGCCCAGCTCTACAAGGCCGAGCGCGGGCTCGACGTCGAACTGGTCGTCGTCAAGTGCGAGGGGTGGAAGCGCTCCGACTACTGGGACGCCACCGGCCTCCAGTGGACGAACCCCTCCCCGAACATGCGCTCGCTCGCCCAGGCTTTGAACTACCCCGGGGTCGGCCTGATCGAGTTCACCAACGTCAGCGTCGGCCGCGGGACCGACACGCCCTTCGAGGTTCTCGGCGCGCCCTACATCGACGGTCGCACGCTGGCCTACTACCTGAATGCTCGACAGATGCCCGGCGTCCGCTTCATTCCGATACGCTTCACGCCTGCCGCCAGCAAGTTCGCGGGCGAGTCGTGCGGGGGCATCAATATCGTCGTGACCGACCGCGTGAAGTTCCAGCCGGTGCGGGCGGGCATCGAGATCGCGCTCGCCATGCGCGCGCTGTACCTCGAGGAGTGGCAGGCCAGCCGCTATCTCACGCTCCTCGCGAACCGCGCCGCCATGGACGGTCTGCTGGCGGGCGAGGACTACGCCACGATCTCGAAGCGCTGGACCCCCGACCTGAAGGCGTTCCAGAAGGCGCGCGAGGCGTTCCTGCTGTACCGCGACTGAACCCGCGCGTTGAGCGCCGACCGCACGATACAATAAGGCGTCTTACGGGACGCCTTATCCGCTTTCCGAAAACAGGAGCACACCGCCAATGCCCTTCGGCTTCGACCGCGCGCAACGCCCCGCCCTAACCCGGGGGAAGACGCCCGGTCGGCACCCGGCTTTCACCCTAATCGAGCTTCTCGTCGTGATAGCGATTATCGCGATCCTGGCCGCCATCCTCTTCCCCGTATTCGCCCAGGCACGGGAGAAGGCGCGGCAGACCGCCTGCCTGTCCAACTTGAAGCAGATCGGACTGGCCGTCCTCCAGTACGTTCAGGATTTCGACGAAAGCTACCCCATCAGCTTCTATCAGTCCGCCACCGGCTCCTTCTCCGCAAGCTCGACGCCCGCCTCGTGGCCGCGCATCGTGCAGCCCTACGTCCGCAACGTCCAGCTCTTCGTCTGCCCGAGCAGCGATCCGGGCGAGGTCGGAAACACGCCGGGCACGGGCGACACTCCCGAGGCCCGCTTCCCGGTGACCTACGCCTATAACTACTTCCTCGGCGGCAACTTCTCGCCCACCGGCATTCCCGGCACTACGCTGCCTGAGACCGTCAAGGCAGCCTCCACCGTGATGCTCGTGGATGGCGCGAGTCAGCCGCTCCAGGGCGTCAACCCCGCCGACTGGAAGGCGAAGGTAAGCGCCTCCGCCGTCGCGGGCATGCCGGACACGAACCGCCGCCTGCCCTACCTGCTGGTACACGCCGGGTCGGCCCCGGTCATAAACTTCGCGGACTACGGCTCGCCGCTCGCGCGCCATCAGCAGCGGGTGAACGTCCTCTGGGCCGACGGTCACGCCAAGTCGGCAAAGGTAGAGAGCTTCTACAAGCTGCCCGGCCAGCCCGAGGAGTCGTACCGCCCGGCGGGTTACTCGCAGTACTGGTCCCCGTGTCTGGAGCCGACCTTTGGCTGTCCGAATCAGTAAGGGAGTGGCATGGGCGGGCGTCCGTCTCGCGCTCGCGGGGGCTGCCGCGCTGCTTTCGCTCACGGCCGTCGCGCCGCCCGCCAATCCCGCCGCCCAGTCGCCGACGGCGGCGGCGGACGCCCCGAACGGGGACTACGGCGGGTACTACACGTGGCCCGAAGTCATGGAAAAGATCGCGGGGTGGCGCGCCCGGTATCCCGCGCTCGTTCACGTCGGTAGCCTCGGCAAGACGGTGGAGGGGCGGGACATCCCGCTCCTGCGCCTGTGCGACAACGCCGACCCGGAGAGCGATGCCGCCGAGCCCGAGGTCCTGCTGATGGCGGGAATACACCCGCGGGAACAGCAGCCGCAGGTCTGCCTTTATCGCCTTGTGGACGAGCTGCTCGCCGGTTACGGCAAGGACGAGCGCCTGACGCGCATCCTGCGGGAGCGGCAGGTCTGGGTCATCCCGATGCTGAACGTGGACGGCAAGGTGTACGACATGAAGCGCGGCAACGGGAAGGACAAAGGCGCGGACTGGCGCAAGAACCGGCGCGCCCATCCCGCGGGAAAGGCGGTCGGCGTCGACCTCAACCGTAACTTCCCGGTGCGGTGGGGCGGCTTCCGGGACCCGGACCCGCTCTGGCGTACCACCACTGTCAACCCGAGCGGCAGCATCTACGAGGGGAGGGCGCCGCTTTCGGAGCCGGAGACGGCCGCCCTCGCGAAGTTCATCGAAAGTCGCCCGAACCTGAGGGCGTTCCTGGACATCCACAGCCCGCTGCGCTGCATCCTCTTTCCCGCGCACCTGATCGGGCCGGAGCACGCGCGCTTCTCCCGACTCGCGGGCGGCATGCGCGACCGCCAGAAGGACAAGCCCTACCGGATCACGAAGAGCGAGCCCGACTCCGAGCCGCGGCCGGGGACGCGCACCAGCAACACGGGCCTGACCTACACCTGGGCGTTCTACACCCGGGGCGTGTACTCGCTGAACTTCGAGGTCGGCCTGGACGCGCGCTACCCGCCGGTCAAGGAGATCGAGGCGGAATACGCGAAAAACGTCCGCGAGCCGCTCCTGCACTTCCTGGAGGTCGGCGGCGAGATGCCCGCCGCCCGGCCGGGAACGGCGTCCCTGCTGGGGGGGAGCGTGGAGGGCGGCGCGAAGCTCCGCCCGGGTTCGACGGTCTCCTACGCGCCGCGCATCGCGGGCGAGTGCGCCTACGCCGTGCTGGTGAGCGAGTCGCCCGACGTCGTCGTCACCAGCGAATACCGCAACGTCCCGGTGAAGGCGGGGTTCACGCTCCGCGTGCCGGAGGCGGCGAAACCGGGCGCGAAAGCGCCGATGGCCCTGTACCTCTGGGACCGGAATCGCGGCCGGTCCGTCGCCCGTTTCACCCTGACCGTCGAGGAGTAACCCGAAAGATGACCGCCCTGCGCACCGCCGTTCCCGCCCGCGCCGACGTCCCCCGCGAAGCCACCTGGGACACCGACAGCATATTCGCGTCGCCGGAAGCGTGGGAGGCGGCCTTCGCCCGCGTCGAGGAGGGGCTGCCCGCGGTCGCGGCCTACGCCGGGCGGCTCGCCGAGGGGCCGGACGCGCTCGCCGGCTACTTCGCCGCGGCGGAGGAGCTTTCCGCGCTTCTGGGCATGGTCTTCGTCTACGCCAACCTGAACTACGCCGTGGACACGCTGGACATGGAGGCGCAGGCGCGGGCCGACCGGGCGCGGGGCCTGTCGGCGCGGGTGCAGGCCGCGCTCGCCTTCGCCGAGCCGGAACTCCTGGCCGTCGGGCCGGAGACCCTGGGGCAGTGGGCCGCGGAGCACCCGCCTCTCGCGACCTACCGGCACTACTTCGACACGCTCGCGCGCCGCGCCCCGCACGTCCGCTCCGCCGAGGTCGAGGCCCTCCTGAAGCAGGCCGCCGACCCGTTCGCCACCGCCGCCGGGATACACGGCACGCTGACGAACACGGACCTGACGTTCGCACCGGCGGTCGGCGCGGACGGCGCGGAGTACGACGTCCAGCAGGGCAGCATCAACAAACTGACGTCCGACCCTGACCGGGCCGTGCGCCGGTCGGCCTGGGAGAGCTACGCCGACGCGCACCTGGCGCACCGGAACACGCTCGCCGCCTGCCTGTCGGCGGGCGTCAAGCAGAACGTCTTCTTGGCGCGGGCGCGCGGCTACGAGTCGGCGCTCCACGCCGCGCTCGCGCCGAACCACATCCCCGTCGAGGTCTTCCGCGCGCTGCTGGAAACGTTCCGGCGTCACCTTCCGACGTGGCACCGCTATTGGGGGCTGCGCCGCCGCGCGCTCGGTCTGGAGACGATCGCCCCGTACGACGTCAAGGCGCCGCTCGGGGGCGACGCGCCCGCCGCCGTGCCCTACGAACAGGCGGTTGCGTGGATCGCCGACGGCATGGCCCCCCTCGGGCCGGAGTACGTCGAGGCGATGCGCCGCGGCGCGTCGGAGGCCCGCTGGGTGGACCGCGCGCCGAACCGCGGCAAGCGAATGGGCGCGTTCTCGTCGGGGACGCCGGGCACGAACCCGTTCATCCTGATGTCCTACAACGACGACCTTCTCTCGCTCTCCACGCTCGCGCACGAGCTGGGCCACTCGATGCACTCCTACCTTTCGTGGCGGGCGCAGCCGTTCGTGTACGCCCGCTACGGCCTCTTCGCCGCGGAGGTGGCTTCGAACTTCAACCAGGCGGTCGTGCGCGCGCACCTGCTGGAGAAGTTTCGCGGGGACCGGGCGTTCGAGATCGCCCTGCTGGAGGAGGCGATGAGCAACTTCCACCGGTACTTCTTCGTGATGCCGACCCTCGCGCGCTTCGAGCAGGAGATGCACGAGCGGGTGTGGCGCGGCGAGGCGCTGACCGCCGCCACGCTGACGGACCGCATGGCGGACCTCTTCGCCGAGGGGTTCGGCCCCGACGTGGAGATCGACCGGAACCGGGTCGGCTCGACCTGGATGCAGTTCTCGACCCACCTCTACGCGAACTTCTACGTCTTCCAGTACGCCACCGGCATCAGCGGCGCGCACGCTCTGGCCGAGCGGGTGCTGTCGGGTAAGGAAAATGCCGTGGAAGACTACCTCGGCTTCCTGCGCGCGGGCGGCTCGAAGTACCCGCTGGATGCCCTGCGCGACGCGGGCGTCGACCTCGCATCCCCGGAACCGGTGGAAAAGGCGTTCGCCGTCATGGCCGGGTACGTGGACCGGCTCGAAGCCCTGGTATCGGCCGCGGGGTAGCCCGCCTGCCCGGACTTCCCTTAGCGCGCAGGCGTAGTGTAGTAGCCCCATACCTTGAAGGGGAGGGGCCAGTCGTCGACCGCTTCCGAAAGGCGGAAGAAGCCACCGCCCTCGCCCTCGACGCGCCGCGCGAAGGGCCGCGTCAGACCGAGACCTAGTTCGTTGCCCGGCTTGAGGATGTTGACCGGGGAGAAGAGCATGCCGGTCCGGATGTCCTCCCCGTAGGTGCCCTGCATCAGGTCGCGGAATGCGCGGAACTCCTCCTCGGTGAACAACTCGCCGATGGCGGCTTCGGCGTCCGCCTTCTGTGCCTCGGACAGGTGCTCGTAACCCAGAATCGTCTCCGGGTACGGCGCGACCGGCTCCGCCCGCCCGGGAACGAAGAAGTGAAGGGTGACGTTGCCCCAAGCCTCGAAGGTCGTCAGATTGGCGTACGGCGTGTAAAACCGGATCAAGTCAGGCGTCCCTTCCCGTAAACGTCCCGGCGGAGAAGACTCTAAGTACGGCTTACCCGCTTCCGGCTCGTAATTACGCGCACCCGCGTCAGAGCGTCCGAAGGAACGCGACGACGTCCGCGAGCTCCTGCGCCGTCAGGTTCGGCTTTCCACCCAGCTGCTGCGGCGTGTGATGCTCCGTCAGTACCTCTTCGAGTGTCCGGGCGCGGCCGTCGTGCAGGTACGGAGCGCGGGTTCGGACGCCGCGCAGGGACGGGGGATTGAAGCCGGGGTAGGCGTCGGTCGGGGATTCCAGCCCGACACGCGCGACGATCGGGGTGGCGTACTGCGGGCCGCCGTGGCAGGCGGCGCACCCGCGGTCCGAAAACAGCCTTTCGCCGCGCCGCGTCTGCTCGGTAACGGGAAAGGGGGATTTCGGCACCTCCAGCGTGCCAAGGTACGCCACGATCGCGGCGACGTCCTCGTCACTCGGGGCGGCGGGTCCCTGCATGGATTTGACCATGGACTCACGCACCGATTGGCCCAGGTCCTTCTGCCAGCCGTGCCAGGTGTACGGCCCGGTTTTCGCGACGCCGCGCAGGCTCAGCGTCTTCTTCGGCTTGCCGTACGACCCGTCGTTGAACGTGTCGAAGTTCCCGCCGTTCGTGTGTCCCTCGGTGTGGCAGGAAGCGCAGGAGTACCACTGGTTGAACGAGCGCCCGGCGTCGTGGAAGATCGCCTCGCCGCGGCGGGCGAGCGACGGCTGCTTCGGGCCGCCGAGCGGGATCGTCGCGGAAAGGGTCCCGGTCGCCGCGTCCACGACCTGGACGCTGTTGCCCAGGTAGTTCGCGACGACGACGCTCCTGCCGTCCGGGGTGAAGCGCGCGCCGACGGGCCGCCCGCCGAGCGGCACCCTCTGGAAGCGGCGGGCGTCGCGCAGAAGCTCCGGGGCGATGTGGTCGCCCGGCCCGCCGTAGGATTCGAACGGGAGCTTCCCGGCTTCGCGCAGCAGCAGCAGTTCGTGCGTGCCGCCCGCCGCCAGCGCGAGCGTCGCGCCGTCGGGACTCAGCGCAGTTCCCTCGACGTCGCCCACAGCGTTGCCCTGCGTGTCGAGCGTGATCGCCTCCCGGGGACCGCCCTCGGTCAGCGGGACGCGCAGAAGGCGGTTGCCGACGACCCAGCCCCGGTCGATGTTGTCCTTCGTGGCGGGCATTCCGCGCTCGGTTATGCCGGGAAGGTACGCCCATTTACCGTCCGGAGAGACGGCGATCTGGCGCAGGTTCCGGCACAGGGCGCGCACCGTGTGCGCCTCCGCCCCGGTCGCCGTCTCCAGCACCGCGACGTTGCGGTCGCGCGTGTTGCCCACGACCAGGCGCGCGCCGTCCGGGGTCAGCGCGACGTGCCACGGCTCCAGGCCCGCCTTCCAGCGCTTCGCCACCTTCCGGGCTGTCAGATCGACCACAGCGACGGAGTCCTCGCCGCCGAGCGCGACGTAGGCGGTCCGCCCGTCCTTCGCCAGCACCACGCCGCGCGGCTCGTCGCCCACGGCCACGGTGGCGGTCACCCGGCCGCCCGCCGGGGTGACGTCGAGCAGCGTGAGCGTGTCACCGCCCGTGTTCGTGACGACCGCGCGCTTTCCGCCCGCCGCGAAGGCGACCGCGAACGGCTCGTCGCCTACCCGGGTCTCCGAAACTACCTTCTTCGCCGAAAGGTCCACCAGCGAGACGGTCCCGGACGTCCGGTTGGCCGTCAGCGCGAGACGCCCGTCCGGGGAGAGGGCGACGTCGGTGGGCGAGCGGTCAGTTTCGGCCGTGGGTAGCGATGCTGCCTGGGGCGTGGGGGAGGCGGCCTGCCGCTGCGGCGCGGCGTAGGCGACGGCCAGGAGCACGGCGGGGAGGGCCGCGGCGGCGAGGAGCGGGGTTCGGGAAGGGTTCATGGGCGCTGTTCCGTTCTACCACAGGAACGGAAAACGGGCGGCGCGGGGTTCCCAGCAGGGACTCACGCGCCGCCCGTCTCACCGTCAGGAGGGATTATCTGGCGACACGCGCCAGACGGGGGATCCCTCACCCAAAGGCCCGGGTGGCCTTGACCTCCACGGGTTTATTTGCGAGGGCCGCATCGAGGGCGGTGCGGACGTAGGTCTTGGTCTCGTCGCGCCGCATGTCGAACGAGCCCTTGTAGCGCAGGACGCCCTTCTTGTCGATCACGACGAAGGTCGGGGTGTTCGTCGCGCCGATGTAGCTGGCGAACGCCTGGTCCTTCTTGTCGTCGAGGAGCGGGATGTCGATATTGCGCTGCTCCAGCTGCCCCTTGATCTCGTCGTCGCTCTCGGTGAAGTTGCTGTGGACCGCCACGAAGGCGACGTCCTTGCTCTTGTAGTCCTTGAGCAGGTCGCCGATCTTCTTCTCGTACGTCCACGTGGTGCCGCACCGGTTGGCCATGAACATGGCCACGACCGCCTTCTTCCCCTTATAGTCGGAGAACTTGACGGTCTTGTTCTTCTCGCCCTCCGCCAAAATGTTGCGGAAGGCGAAGTCCCGGATGGGCTTGTCCATCTCGGCGACTTCGGGCGCCTTGGCGGCAGCGGCCGCCGGTTTTGCCGCGTCCTGACGCGCGTCGGCACGACGCGCCAGGCCGAACGCCGCCCCGCCCGCGACGGCGCAAAGCGCCAGGGCGGAAGCGACGAGCGTTACCTGCTTGCGCTTATCGTTCAATAGTTTCCCTCCTGAGGAATTTTGCGCGGGGCTGACCCGCCCCACCGCACTATTGTACGGTAAAGGGCCGGGAATGTTCGCACTTGATACCCCGCGCTGGGGAAACCCGTCCGAAGGGGCGCACCCGATCACGGGTCTAAGAGGGCCGGAACGGTGCGGATTCCGTTGCTTTTTGCCGATGCTTATGCTACAATCGGGGTGTTTCGTGGAGAGATGGCTGAGTGGACGAAAGCGGCCGCCTGCTAAGCGGTTGTAGTGGTGAATGCCCCTACCTCGGGTTCGAATCCCGATCTCTCCGTTTCCCCGGCGGCGAACCGCCGCCCGCCCCGCACATAGGACGGGAGGTTCTCGCCTTGATCCCCGGTTTTCCCACTGATTCGGCTTTCCGCGGGCCCGCTCGCCGGGCCGTCGTGTCGCTCGCAGCAATTGCCGCCCTCGCCGGCTGCCTCGTTCCCTGCGGCACGGCGCGGGCGCAGGCCGCCGAGGGCTACCACCACTCCTCGCCGAGTGAGCAGTATCTTGCCATCCGGCGCATGTACCCGCCGCAGCGCGGGCTGAATCTCGACGTCCTCGCGCGGAACCCGGCGAAATACCGCGGGATGACCATGGAACTCCAGGGTCGGCTCTCGGGCGTCGTCCGCTCCGGCGTCGGGGACGAGGCCGAGGCGATGCTGATGCTGGCGACCGACACCAACGGCACCGTCTCCCTGACCATGAGCAGCCTTCCCTCCTGGGTACAGCCCGGCGAGCGGCTGCGAGTGCTTATCGTCGCCACCGGCGGCGCGCCCGGCACGGTCGAGATCGGCGTGCCGGTGATGGAGGTCGTCGCCGTCGCCTCCGCGCTCGACATCACCGAGAAGGAAAGGCAGTGGACGCAGCGCGTCACGGCGTCCAAGGCGAAGAAGCCTTCCGCCGCCCCGCAGCGGGTCGCGGCGCTGCCGCGCGGGTCGCTGCCCTCCCGGTCCGCCGCCTCGCTCCGGGGCGGGGGCGCTTCCGGCGTCGCCTCCCTCGGACAGGGGGTGATGTCCGTGTACCCCGCCTACAAGCGGTTCATCCAGGGGTGGAACCGGAAGCTGACCGACCGGCAGGCCGACGACATCACCGCGGCCATTCTGCGCTTCTCCGGGGACCTGGACCTCGACCCGCGCCTCGTCGTCGCGCTGGTCATCGCGGAGTCCGACTTCGACATCAGCTCCACGTCGCACACGGGGGCGATGGGCCTCGGACAACTCATGCCGGGGACGTTCCGCGACCTCCAGCAGAAGATCCCGCTCTCGAATCCCTACGACCCGGTGCAGAACCTGGCGGGCTCGATCTACCTGCTTCGCTCGCACCTGGACAAATACAGCGGCGGCGCGGCGATGGACAACCTGACCATGAAACAGATCGTCCTCGCCCTCGCGGCCTACAACGCCGGGCCGGGCGCCGTGAAGAAGTACGGCGGAGTCCCGCCTTATCGCGAGACCCAGAAGTACGTCCGCAAGATCGCCGCCATCTACAAGGCGCTCTGCGGCGGCGAGGACGGCGGCGGGGGAGCCTGACGCCGTGATCTGCGCGGTCCACGCGGCTATCGGTGCGGCGGTCGGCAGACTCGCGGGGCGGCGCTCCACCGGCTTCGCCGCCGGGGTGGCGACGCACCTGCTCGGCGACCTCGTTCCCCACAAGGACTTCGACCCGAAGACGGAGGCCCCGCTGCTGGCGGTGACGCTCGCCGTGATCGCACTGCGCTGCGGGGTGAAGTCTCCGGAGTTCTGGGGCGCGGTCGGCGGGATCACCCCGGACTTCGAGAACGCGGCCTACGTGACCGGACTCCTCCCGCAGGAAAAACTGGTCTTCCCGACCCACGTCGGCGGGGGCAAGTACCACGCCCCGAAAGTAGGCTCCGCCTGGCCGCAGGGCGTCCTCGCCGCGGCCTGCCTTATCTACGCCCTCCGCCGCCGTCGGTAGCCTCCCGCGCGGGGCGGGTATAATCCTCACGACGCGCCGCGCCGGCCACCCGCGCGGCGTACGTCATTTGTATCCCGCCTGCCGGAGGAGCCGCCTGCCATGCCCGCCCTGTCGGATTCGTCTTCGGACCTCGCCGAGCGCCTGCGCAGCGCCCTGCGCATCCCTCCGGGGGACGGCGGAGACCTGGCGATGACCGCGGCGCTGCGCGGGCGGCACCCGGCGGACATCGCCGAGGTGATGCAGGAGATCGCCCGACCCGAGGCGCTCGCCGTTTTCAACTGGCTGGACAACGTGCGCGCGGCGGAGGTCCTCGACGAACTCGACCGCGATCTGGTCCGCTATCTGCTGGAAAACGCGCCTCCCGGGCGCATCGCCGACCTTCTCGACCGGCTCCCGATGGACGACGCCGCCGAGGTCGTCGCCGAGATCGCCGAGGACCGTCCCGAGCGTGCCGAGGAGATACTGGCCGACCTGGAGACCCGCGCCCCGGAGGACGCCGCCGAGGTGCGCGAACTCCTCTCCTACGAGGAGAAGACCGCCGGCCGCCTGATGACCGACAAGTTCGTCCGCCTTCGCGGGACTCTCACCGTCGACGAGGCGTTCGGCGTCATCCGCCGCGCCGATCCCGAGGTCGAGACACTCAGCGACCTGTACGTGGTCAACGGGGGCGCGAAGGGAGTGCCGGAGACGTTGGTGGGCGTCCTCTCGCTGCGCGACCTGGTGCGGGCCGCGCCCGACCAGAAGATCGCCGACATCATGGTGCGCGACCCGTTCACGGTGGACGTCGACACGGACCAGGAGGAGGTCGCGCAGATCATCAGCAAGTACGACTTCCTCGCCCTGCCGGTGCTGGATCGCCGGGGGGCGCTCGCGGGCATCGTCACCGTGGACGACGTGGTAGACATCCTGGTCGAGGAGCAGACGGAGGACGTCCTCAAGCTCGGCGCGGTCCAGGGGGACGATACGCACTACCTCTCGACGCGCATCCGCTCCACGGTGAAGCAGCGCATCGGGTGGCTGCTGATGCTGTTCGTCGCCTCGATGCTCACCGGGACCGTATCGCGCCACTTCGAGCCGCTGATCGCCAAGGTGGCCGCACTGGCGACGTTCACCCCGCTCCTGATCGGCACGGGCGGGAACGCGGGCGCGCAGGCGGTCATGACGGTCACGCGCGCCCTGGCGCTCGGCGAGGTGCGGTTCGGCGATTGGGTCAAGGTCCTCCTGCGCGAGTTGCGCACGGGCCTGCTGCTCGGCGGCCTGCTCAGCCTCGTCGGCTTCTTCGTGGTCTGGCTTCTGTGGGGCGAGGAGCCGCGCTTCGCGCTGGTCATCTCCGGGTCGATCATCTCGGTCGTCGTCTGGGCGAACGTCGTCGGGGGAACGCTTCCGCTCATCGCGAAGCGACTCGGAGCCGACCCCGCCGTCATGTCGGCCCCCTTCATCACCACTCTCGTGGACGCGACCGGCCTCCTCATCTATTTCAGCATCGCCCGCGTCGTGCTCGGGCTGTGAGGAGATGGCGCGGTTCCTGACGAACGGACCAACAATGGTCGGTCGCAAGGAGGATCACGCGGAATGAGCACATCGGGTAAGCGGCACCTGTGGAACGTGGGGATGGCGGCGGCGGCGCTCGTCCCGTTGTTGTGGCTCGCCTTCGACCTTGCGCGGACGGATTCCGGTCCGTTGCGCGGGCGCGCGCGGGACCGGAGGACCGCACGGTACACGTGGCTCGCCTCGCCGACGTTCGACGGGGAGCGTTACCGACTGGAGCAGTTCGGGAGGCGGGTGCCCGGCACGAAGCACATCGCGTCGGACCCTGCCCCGCACTGGATAGACGCCGAAAGGTTCGTCGCGCGCGAGCTACCCGGTTACCGTTGGGTCGAGGTGAACGCCCGCACGGGCGTCGTCACGCCGCTCGCCGTTGTCACCGCCTTCTGGCGCATGCCGGAAATCGAGTACGCCAACTACTTCTCCGTGTCGCCCGACGGCAAATGGTTCGTAGCGAGCGCCGTCAAGGCAGGTAAGCGCCTCTGGCTTGCCGTGCGCCGCGACGGGAAGTCCGCCCGAGAGTGGCCCGTGCAGGAACACGATATTACGGATAGCTGCGTCGCCTGGCTCCCGGACAGCCGCCGGTTTATCGTCCTCGGCACGGACTCCGTCGCGGTGAACCGATACTCGCTTTCAGAGCCTGTTCCCACCCGAATACCCGTGACTGCTGCCGACGGACGGCCGCTGTATTCCGCCGGCTACGTCGCCCCGATGACCATCACCAGGGATGGGAGAGGGTTCGTGCGGGGTCTTGGGCAATATGACGCGGACGGGAACGTGGCCGCCTATCTGTACGAATATACGTTCTCCGATAAGTCAGCGACGGTCCGGCCGCGGACCCTGACGACGCCCGAGTTATACTCGCCGCTCGGTATATCGCCCGACGGCAAGCGTCACCTCTGGGGTTGGCGACCGGCTGACCAGGGGCAAGACGGCATGGGATTCCTCGTGAGCGAACTTGAGACGGGGCACCACTATCCCGTCCTTCCGCGCATGGTTGCTGGCGCGAAGTCGGCCCTCCAAGGCCCGCAGAACGTCGCCTGGCTGCCCGACGGCGAGCACGTCTCGCTCTGGCACGACGGCTCGTTGTGGGGCGTGCCCGTCCGCGAACGGTCGCCGTGGTAGCGCAGGGTAGTTTAGGGTCTACCTGACAGGCGACAGACCGGCCGCCTGAACCTCCGTCAGCGCTCGGGAAGGGTGACGTCTAAATGGCCGAAACTGTCGCGAACCTGAACGGGGAGGTCGTAGTGCTCGCGCACCAGGCGGATCGGCGGCGTGTACTGGCCGTCACGGACCTCGGGGACGTCTCGGTCCTCGACTTCCGGAATGCCGGCGACGCCGCGGGCACCCGGATCGACGGAGAAGCGGCGGCGTGGGTGCGCTCCGTGGTCGACGAGGTGACGGAGAGGAGCGCGCCGATCGACGTCTCCGCGGGGTTCGTCGGCCCCTGGCTGATCCTGGCCGTCGCCTGGAACCGGATCGGGCACGGGTGGACGGTGGCTACACTGGCCCTGGACCCGGGGGAGAAGTCTGCCCGCGATTTGATGCGGACGGAGGGGTACAGTGGGGGGCCTTCCCGCCCGGTCGGCGTTGCAGGGGGGCGTTTCGTCGTGGTGGACAGCAGCGACGAGGACAATACGACCACCGTTAACGCCTTCGCGCTTCCGCGGTTCGAGCGCCACGAGGTGCTCCGTCTCGACGACGACCCCGATGGACTCCGACCGACCCTGGCCGGGCGCGACGGCCTCCTGTACGACCCGGCCGCCCACCGGCTGTTCCTCGTCACCGTGGACCCCGACAACTGGGACGGCAACCGGATCCTGTCGGTCCCCCTGGACGCCGACTGCCGCCCGGTTGCCGACGGGCCGACGACTCTGGTATGCGTCAAGGCGGAGCCGTACTCCCCCCGCATCGGCGGCGCGTGCCTCAATCCGTTTACGGGCGAAGTCGCCTGCGTGATGTACTCCAGCGAGTGGGAAGGCGTCGTACCCGTCGCGCGCCTCCCGGAGCGAGGGGACCTGATCTCCGTAGCGGACCTGTACGTCGTCCACCCCGGGGGCGACCCGCGGCGGTTCGACGTGCGCGGCGTGCTCGGGGTGAACGCGACGCTCTACGAACGCGAGGCGGACGCGCCGAATGTCCCGGACCGCTTCCGATTCACGTTCGACTTCGGCGGAGCCCGCAGCGAAGTCACCCCGGTCGTCGCGCTGGGACCGGACGCTTACGTGATCGGGCTGTTCGGCGGATCGCTGGTGAAACTCTCTACGGCTACGGGCGCGCAGGAGCGCGTGTACGCCTTCGACTCTCCGATCACCGCGCTCGCGCCGGGCGCTGAACCCGACTCCGTCCTGGTCGGACTGGCGACCGGCGCGGTCGTGGCAGTCCCCGTGGCCGGGGCGTCGCCTTGACAGGCGCAAAAGCGGGCCTGTATAATGCCCGATGGCACGGTAGCGCGTTCCTCCTGGTTTCTGCGGCACACCCTCCGCGGAGTTTCACGGAGGATTTTGCCGCCGCCCCACATGGCAACGACGCCGGGGTTGGCGAGCCCACAGGAGCGAGGAGGGATAGAAAGCAACTATGGCACAGGTTATCGTCAAGCCGGGCGAGCCGCTCGACGCCGCGTTGAAGCGCTTTAAGAAGCAGCTTCAGCAGGACGGCGTTCTGAAGCTGGCGCGCGCGCACGAGTATTACGAAAAGCCCAGCGAGAAGAAGCGCAAGGCGGAAGCGGCGCGCCGTCGCAAGATGAAGCAGAACGAGGAGCGCTAACTCTACGTATTTGACCGTGTAGAGCAGCGCCCCCGTCCGCAATACCGGCAGGACGCGCGCCGTCGCCAAGCCGTACTCCCGGTCTCCGTGGCATCGCCCGGGATCCCCACCCGCACTCTCCGTCGGACCGCGACGGTCGGTCGCCTGGTCTCGCACAGGCCGGGCGCGAGCGAGCAATCGAGGACGCACCACCGGACCGAATCGCGGCGGCAGTGCACCACCTTTCATGAAGCGGCCCCATTTTTTCGAGAGCCTACTACTGTGGCTGACGCCGTGGCGGCGTAAGTCACGGCGCTATTCGGCTCTCTCCGCCGCGCGCAAACGCCGGTCCCACGGGGCGTCCGACGCGGGCGGCATCGCCGATTTCCTCGCCGGCGTCGATTTTCCGCGCGTCGCTCTCGCCTTCGGCACCGCCATCCTCCTCGCCATTCTCCTGTGCATCCACCTCTGGCCCAACCGGGTCAATCTCCGCCTTGGCCAGACCGCGGACCACGACATTATCGCGCAGCGGACGGTTCTGTACGAGGACACCGAAGCCACGCGGCAGCTGCGCGACAACGCCGTCGGCCAGGTGGAGAAGCGGTACGACCCGCTCCCGACCGCGGCGGGCGAAGCGGAGGAGGCTGTCGGAGCGATCATCGACATCGTGGCGCGATGGGCGATCCCCGGTTCGATCAACGCGCTGCCGGGTACGTCCGCGGACCTCAGTCCCGAACAGGCTTTCTCGAAGCGATTGGACGCCGCCCTCCACGAAATTCGCCAGCAGGGCACCGACGAGGTGACGCGGGCGGCCGTGGCGCAGCTCATGCGGGCCAGCGAGGGCGCGCGATCCCGGGCGCGGCAGGTCGCGACCGGCCTGGTCCAGCGGCACATGGCCGACGAGATTCGAAAGGGCACCACGGACCTCGACCGAGCCCGCGCGGCGCTCGTTCAGGACCCGGATTTGGGCAGGCTGGAAGACAGTGCCCTCCGGACGGTCGTGGCGCGGGTCGCGGCGAGCGCCCTGACGTTTAATCGCGTCTACAACGAGCGGCAGACCGCGGCAGATCGCGCGGCGGCGGCGGCCCGCGTTGTGCCGCAGATGCGCCGGATCGCGGCGGGCAACCCGATCGTCCGGCAGAACGAAGCGGTCACGCAGCAGCACCTCGACACTTTTGCGGCCCTCGGTCTCCAGAACGCCCGCTTCGACGCGCTGACGGTCGCGGCCATCACGCTGCTGGTCGCCGCCCTGACCGGCCTTGTCGCGGTCTTCCTTCGGCAGTTCGAGCGCCGTGTCTACGACGACACGCCCCGCATGGTCCTGCTGGCACTGCTCGCCCTGCTCAGTGTGACGGGGCTCAAGATCGGGCAGATGCTCCTGGGTTTCCAGGTGTCGGGGAACCTGTTCGGCTACCTGGGCATGATGTGCGTCGCGTCCGCGGGCATGGCGATCGCCGTTCTCATCCGGCCCTCGGTCGCGCTGCTCACCGTGTCGCTGCTCTCGGTCGTCTCCGGCCTCGTGCTTAACAACGAGCTGCGCTTCACGGTCATCACGCTCGGATCGTCGCTGGTCGGCATTGTCGCCGTGGCGGCGCTGAGGCACCGTGGGGACTTCCTGCGCGCCACCCTGATCCTGTGCGGCGCGAATTCGGCCCTGAACGTCCTGGTGGGCCATCTTGAGGCCGATCCGGCGGCGGACCTCGTCTCGGCCGCCCTCTGGGGGGGCGTTTCCGGGCTCTTCGCGCTGGCCCTGTTCTACACCGGCGTCGCGGCGTTCGAGCGGTGGTTCGGGATCACGACGCACCTGCGCCTGCTGGAGATGACCGACCCGGCGCGCCCCGTCCTCCAGGAGTTCCGGATGCGGGTGCCGGGCACGTATGCCCACTCCCTGATGGTCGCGAATCTCGCCCACGCGGCGGCGGAGGCGATCGGCGCGGACGCCCTCCTGGTGCGCGTCGCCGCCTACTATCACGACCTCGGCAAGATGAACCGGCCCGAGTTCTTCATCGAGAACCAGAGCAACGCCGACAACATCCACGACCGACTGTCGCCCTACATGTCCGCCCTCGTCATCACCTCGCACGTCAAGGAGGGGATGGAGATGGCGGAGGCCGCGGGTCTGCCGCCGCGCGTGCTGGAGGTGATCGAGCAGCACCACGGGACGACCCTGATACGCTACTTCTATCACCGCGCCACGGGCGGGCGGCCGGACCCGCGCCTGGAGTCGCAGTTCCGCTACCCAGGGCCGAAACCCCAGTCCAAGGAAGCCGCCATCCTGATGCTGGCCGACACGGTCGAGGCGGCGTCCCGAACCCTGGAAAGGCCGACGCCGCAGCGGATCGCGGACTTCGTCGCCGAACTGATCGAGGAGAAGCGCGCCGACGGACAGTTGGATGAGTGCGACCTGACGATCCGCGACCTGAAGGCGGTACAAGACGTCTTCACGAGGACGCTGTCCGCGACGCTGCATGCGCGGATCGCCTACCCGCAGAAGCCGAAGGCGGCAGCCGCGGCGATCGGCGCGGACGCCGGGGATAGCCCTGCCGCTCCGCCGCCGCTCCGCCTGACGACCTTCCCGGAGGAGGCGCTGGCGGGGGCTCTGACGGCGGCGGCCGCGGCGGCGGGGACGCCGGACGGCGGTAATGGCACGGGAACCGATGGAACTCACGATACGAACGGAGCCGGGGGTGGCGGCACCGCCACTGGAACGCGCGGCGGAGGCCGCACGAAGGTTACTCGCGGACGTCGGTAGGGAAAGCGCGGAGGTCAGCGTCCTGATAACCGACGACCCGCGGATTCGGGAACTCAACCGGATCTGGCGCGGTATCGACAGGGCGACGGACGTGCTTTCGTGGCCGCAGGAGGCGCTGCCGGACGGACCCGGCGACGCGGAGATTCTGGGGGACGTGGCGATCTCGGTAGACACCGCGAACCGGCAGGCGGCGGCCCGGTAGTGGGAGGTCGCCGAGGAGACGGCTCTGCTGCTCGTGCACGGCATCCTGCACTTGCTGGGGCACGAGGACGACACCGACGAAGGCGCGGAAGTCATGCGCGCGGCGGAAACGCGCATTCTGGGCAGGCCGCTTGATAAGGTTGAGACGACATCGTTAGGGTAAAATCAGCAGTATGAGCACGGTCCGCGAGTCGGACGAACCTCCGTCGCGTTCCCCGCACGCTTCGCCGGGCGGCACGCCGCATCACGCGCATTCGCAGCCAGTCCACCTGTGGCGTTCGAAGAACCCGCTGGATTCGTTTCGGCATGCCATCGAGGGCGTCGCGCACACGTTCCGCACGCAGCGGAACATGCGCTTCCACTTCCTCACGGTCCTGCTCGTGCTCCTCTCCGGCATCCTCTTCCGCCTGCCGGCGACGCAACTCCTTGTGCTGCTCTTCACCGCGTCCCTCGTCCTGATCGCCGAGATGTTCAATACGGCGATCGAGGCGGTCGTGGACATGATCACCCAGAGCTACCACCCGGCGGCCAAGTTCGCGAAGGACGTCGCCGCGGGCGCGGTCCTCGTCGCGTCGATAAACGCCGTCATCGTGGGCTTCGTCGTCTTCTTCGGAGGCGGACGCCCGGACGAGGTCCGGATCCGGCTGCAGGAGCCGCCGACGCTGGCGGTATTCTTCGCGGCGGTGGGCCTGCTTTCCGTCTGCCTCCTGCTCGGTAAAGTAGTCGGGAGGAAGGGGACGCTCCTGCACGGGGGCGTCGTTTCGGGTCACGCCGCGGTCGCCTTCTTCCTGGCGACCACCATTCTCTTCGTCACGGACAACATGTTCGTGGCCGTCCTCGCCATCCTGCTGGCCTTGCTCGTGGCACAATCCCGGGTCGAGGCGCGCATTCACACCTTGCAGGAGGTGGTTATCGGGGCTGCGCTGGCGTTCTTCCTGACCGCCAGCATTTACCGGATCCCGGCGTGGATCTGGGGCACGCTGCCCGGTGCGAACCCGGGAGCGGTGATTAGTACCCCGCGCTGACACCTTCGGCTGGAGCATCACATTCTTTGGAACCCTATAGTCCGCAAACACACCGACGCAGCAGAGCTTCCCACAATAAACGGGCGGCCCGCCGCGCGGCGGCGACCGGCGGAAGTGCCTCGGTCGCCGAACCGCCCTCTACACACCGCCCGCGACCGTGGAAGCGCTTCGCCGTCGGGGCCGTTTTTTCCGTAGCCGCGCTCGGGCTCGCTTCGACGCTGCTGAATCTGCCCCTCTCCGCCGTGGCCCAGGAGACCGGGGAGACCGGATCCCCCGGAATCCACGCGAACCCCGCAGCGATTCCGGCAAACGCGGACCCTCGCCTCGCGCCTCCCGACTGGCCCGTAATCGGCGGCAGCCTGGGGCTGATGCTGCTGCTGCTCGCCCTTTACGCCCTGTTCTCGATGGCCGAGACCGCGCTGGTGACGGTCCGCCGATCCCGCGTGGAGCAGATCGTGGAGGAGGGGAAGCGGGGGGCGCAGACCCTGCGAACCCTGACCAACGACCCTCCCCGGTTTACCGCGACGATCCAGGTCGGGATCACGCTCCTCGGCTTTGCCGCCGCCGCCGTCGCCGTCATCACGCTGGCGCGTCCGCTCGTGCCCGCTCTGGTCGGCTGGGGACTCCCCGTAGGCTCCGCGGAGACCGCCGCCATCGTGGTGGTCACCATTGCCGTCGCGCTTCTCGCCATGATCCTGGGCGAGATCGCGCCGAAGTCGCTGGCGGTGCAGAAGGCGGACGTCTGGGCGCTGCGCCTCGCGCCGTTCGTCAGCTTCTGGTCCGTCGTCTTCAAGCCCCTCACGGCGATCGTCATCGGCGTCTCCAACGTCCTGGTCCGGCCGTTCGGCGCGACCGCCCAGTTCGAGACTCCGATGATCACCAAGGAGGAGCTGGAGCACATCATGGACCAGGGCGCGAACCAGGGGGAGTTCGACCGCGAGGAGCGGGAGATCATAACGAACGTGATTGACTTCTCGGAGACGCTCGTGCGGTCGGTCATGACGCCCCGTATCGACATGACCTCGCTCCCCATTACCGCGGACCTGCGCCAGACCGTCGAGACGATCATGAAGTCGGGCCACTCCCGCATCCCGGTCTACGAGGGGACGATCGACAACGTCGTGGGCGTCCTCCACGCCAAGGACCTGCTGCCGATCTTCCAGGGCGAAGTCAGCGAGGTGGACCTGCGGCAGGTGATGCGGCCGGCGCACTTCGTCCCGGAGACGAAGCGCGTCGCCGACCTCCTCGCGGAGATGCGACGCTCCAACCAGCAGATTGCCATCGTCCAGGACGAGTATGCGGGGACCGAGGGGCTCGTCAGTATCGAGGACGTGATCGAGGAGATCGTGGGCGAGATCCGCGACGAGTACGACGTGGACGAGCCCGAGGTGCAGGTGATCTCGCCGAGCGAGTCGCTGATCGACGGCCGCATGAGCATCGACGACGTCAACGACCGCCTCGGCCTCGATCTGCCGCACGAGGACTACGAGACCATCGGCGGGCTCATCTTCGGCCGGCTCGGGCACGAGCCCGTTGTCGGGGAGCAGGTCCGCATCGACGATTACGAGTTCGTCATCGAGCGGATGGAGGGAACGCGTATCCGCGAGGTACGCGCGACGCGCTTCGACGGCGCGGAGGACGCGCCCGCGAACGGCGAATCCGTCCACGCTTCGGTGTAGCAGCAGCGCGCGGCGAGTAAGGACGGCGTCGCCCCGGACCGATGCGGTCCGGGGCGACGCCCTTTTATTTGTCGACCGGGATGATGCGCAGGAACTCGTCCAGCGCGTCCTCCCAGGCGGGCATGTCGTCCATCCCGCGCATCTCCAGCGCGAGGCGTCGCATGACGGAGTAATCCGGGCGTCGCGTCGGCGAGTTGAATCGGTCCGCGTACTCCTGCCCGCTGATCGGCACGATCTCGGTGTCGATGCCGCTCTTCGCGACGATCGCCTGGGCGAATTCGAACCAGGAGCACTGGCCCGCGCTGCAGACGTGGTACGTGCCCGGCAGGGGGGCCTCCATCAGGTCGATCAGCTTGCGGGAGAGGTCGCGCGTGTGCGTGGGGCAACCGATCTGATCTGCCACCACCGGCACCTGGTCCCGCTCCCGGCCGAGCCGCCGGATCGTATAAACGAAGTTCTTCCCGTGGACCCCGTAGAGCCAGGCGGTGCGGGCGATAATGTGCCGGCCCGGCAGCGTCTCGCGGATCAACCGCTCGCCGGCCGCCTTGCTCGCCCCGTACGCTCCGAGCGGGTTGGTGGCGTCGAATTCGGTGTAGGGAGTCGGCGGGCCGTCGCGGATGCCGTCGAACACGAAGTCGGTCGAGACGGCGAGGAGCCACGCGCCGACGTCCCCGGCGGCGTACGCCAGATTCCAGGAGCCGAGGGCGTTGACGCGGTAGGAAGGTTCGGGGGTCCGCTCCGCGCCGTCCACGTCGGTCCAGGCGGCGCAGTGGATGACGGCGTCGGGGCGGGCCTGGCGGAGCAGCGTCAGCGTCGCCTTCGTGTCCGTGATGTCGAGCTGCGTGAATCCTTCGCGGCGGTCGGTCGCGATGACCTCGTGGCCGCGCGCGGCGAGGTCCGCGCAGACGTCCGTTCCGAGCATTCCGGCGGCCCCGGTTACCAGTACCTTCATGAATCCTCCCCGCCGCACGAGCCGCCCCGATCGGGCAGCGGCGGCGCGCCTCATTATAGCGATTCGCCCGGTTCCCGGTCAACGTGAACCCCACTGAAATCGATGTTTAGCAGGCGTCCCCGGAGGAGAATAAACACACCGTATGCGAGCGGACGCGGCCATCCGGTCGTCCGCCGCTAAAGCCGTAAGGAGTTCTTTAAACACCATGGACGACATCAAACATCACGACGGAATTCAGCACGGAATCGACGACGACCCGACGGGCGACGCCGAGAAGGGCGCGGCTCTGGGCGGCGTCGGCGGCGCGGTGACGGGCGCGGTGGCGGGCGCGGCGGCGGGGCCCGTGGGCGCGGTCATCGGTGCGGTGGTCGGCGGCGTCGCCGGGGCGGCCGGCAGTGGCGTTGCGGTTGCCGCCGTGGACCGCGTCGATAACGACAACACGATCTCGGGAATCGGCCACGGCGCTACCCGCGACGTCGAGGACACGACGGCGGACGTCGTGCCCGGCAACGGCGTCCCCGGCGTCCAGACGGGCGGACGGGCCGTGGACGGCACCCCCGATACGCGCGGCGTTTCTGAGAAGGCTGCCGACGCCGTGACCGGCGATCGTATAGATGACAAGACCGGCAAGGTCGTCCGCTAACCGGTGCCATGTGGCCTCTCCCCGTCGGCTAGGTACGGGGAGGGGCTTTGGCGCATGTGCTCGTTCTTATTACCGGGATTGATTTAATTCCCTCGTAAAGGGTAGATTTAAATCAGACTGCCCACGGAGGTTCCTGTACATGAAACGTTCTCTTGCGTTGCTCACGGCGGCGTTCTCGATCTTTGTGCTGGCGGGATGCACCAGCGACACTTCTCAGCAGACGGGCGAGGGGGCGGCGGAGCGCGCCGGCAAGGCCGTCGATGCGGCGGGCGCCGAGGTCAAGGAAGAGACCAAGGAGGCCGCCGAGGCGACCGAGAAGGCCGCGGTCGAGGCGGGCCAGGAGGTCGGCGAGGCCGCGGACACCGCGTCCATGACGACCCGCGTCCGCACCGCGATCGTCTCCGCGGACGGCCTGAAAATCGACGACCTGAACGTCGACACCAAGGCCGAGACGAAGACGGTCACCCTCATGGGTAAGGCCGGAACGGCCGCGGACAAGACCCGCGCGGAGACGGTGGCAAAGGGCGTCATCGACCCGAAGACCGGTTACAAGCTCGTCAACAACATCACGGTCGGCGGCGCGGACTAATCATTTAACGACCGTCGCGCCCGTCACTTCGCGGGCGCACGAGTGCGGTGTCGCAGCAGCAGGGGCGGCGGGTTATCCCGCCGCCCCTGTCGCGTTTTGTCTGGCGTCGGTCGTCGCGTCGGCGGCCCCGCTGCCTTCGCCGGCCTTTGCCTTCGCCTGCCGAGCGTCGCGGTAGTCGGAATACAGCTTCGCCGCCTCCGCCCCCAGGAGCAGCAGCATCGACGTGTAATAGATCCAGAAGGTGAGCAGGACCAGGCCGCCGAACGACCCGTACACCTTGTCGTACCCCGCGCTGCCCCCGAACCGCTGCAGGTAGAGCGCGAACGCCTGCTTCGCGACCTCCCAGAGCACCGCGGCGACCACTCCCCCGAATGCCGCCTCCTTCCAATCCACCCCGGCGTCGGGCGAGGGCAGGAAGCGGTAGATGAACGTAAACATCGCCGCGTTGATGGCGACGCCGACCAGCGCCAGGATCAGGTCCAGCCAGAACGGGGACGGGTCGGGCAGATTCCCCAGTCCGGGCAGCGAATTGAGCACCTGAACGCCCGCCGCCGGGAGCAGCGAAAGCATGAACAGAAGTCCGGCCCCGACCAGCATGCCCAGCGCCCGGATGCGCAGCTGAAACCAGTTACGCGTCTCGTGGGCGCGGAAGGCCGCGTTCATCGGCGTCGCCGCGTTGACGAAGATCTGTATGGCCGACCAGAACAGGAGCGCGATCCCGACGAGGCCGGTGACGCCGCGCCGGTCCTGTATCTCCGCGGCCGATTTTTCGACGTTGAGCTGCTGGATGATGCTGTGCGCGGACTCCCGCGCGCCCGCGCCGGGAAGCACGCGGGCGATGGCGCGCTCCGTCTCCTGCGCGGCCTGCTGCGGACTGCGGATCAGAAAGCCGAGGACCGCGAGGCCGCACAGCAGCAGGCTCGGGATAGACAGCAGCGAAAAGAACGAAAGAGCGGCTGCCCACGCCGGGCAGTTGTCGCGTCCGAATCGTACGAAAAGCTCCTTCAGCCAGGGGAGCGGGCCCCGAAAGCTTGCGAGGTCGGGCGGAGGCTCGACGGTGACGTTTTCCATGGTGCCCCCTATATACCCGCGGGAATGAACTCAAGGGATGTTATTCGCGTCGATTATGCCGGGATTTCGGGAACCCTGGAGGGATACTGCGAAGATGAGCCATTCAACGAGGAAATCCGGATATATCACCGCCGCGCTGGGCATCGCCGTCTGGATCGGCGGCGCGGGAGCGCCGTGGCTGCTGGCCGCCCCGCAGGCGGGCAAGGCCGCCCCGAAGCCGGCCGCCAAGAAGGCGACATCCGCAACGCCAGCCGCCGCGGGTGCCTTGCAGCCCGGGTTCGTGGATAACACGCCGCTCACCGAGGAGCAGAAGGTAGTCCACGCGCTCAACCGGCTTGGCTTCGGCCCGCGCCCCGGGGACGTGGAGCGGGTTAAGGCGATGGGGCTGAGCCGGTACGTCGAGCAGCAGCTTTATCCCGAGCGCATCGACGATCGGCAGGTCGAGGCCAAGCTGGCCGGGTTCCACATGCTCGACGCCTCCTGGAACGAACTGGCGGACATCTACGCGGACGGTCTGCGCGGCGCGATCCAGCTCCAACTGGTCCAGAAGAAGATCGAGGAAAATGCGAAACTTCAGGGACTCGACCTGGAAATGGACGGGGTACCCGCCGGACCGCAGGGCGCGCTGGAGCGGCTGCGACGACTCCAGCGGAACGCCACTCCGGAGCAGCGTATCGAGCTTCAGAAGATCTACGACAGCTTCCAGAGGGACGGCCGCCGCAACATCCAGCAGGCGCAGCAGCAGTTGGTCGCGGCCAAGGTGGTCCGGGCGGCGGAGAGCGAGCGGCAGCTGCAGGAAGTCATGGTCGACTTCTGGTCAAACCACTTCAACATCGACGTGCGCAAGGGCCTCTGCCGCGCCTACAAGATCGCCGACGAGCGCGAAGTCATCCAGAAGCACGCGCTCGGCAGGTTCCGCGATCTGGTCGGGGCAAGCGCGACGAGCCCCGCCATGCTCTTCTATCTGGACAACGTCCAGTCGTCCGCCCCGCCCCCGGTGAACCCGCAGATCGAGCGGCGGCGACGCCTTCTGCGCGGCCAGGCCGCCCAGGGGCGACCCGCGGGCGCTGCTGCGCCCGCGAACCCGCCGCCGCCGGTTGCCCGGGGACGCGGCGGCCTGAACGAGAACTACGCGCGTGAGCTGATGGAACTGCACACTCTGGGCGTGGAGGGCGGCTACACCCAGAAGGACGTCCAGGAGGTTGCCCGCTGCCTCACCGGGTGGGGGATCGCGGGACGGAACCGGACGGACGCCGGCTCGTTCTACTTCGACCCGCGCCGCCACGACGACGGCGAGAAGGTGGTCCTCGGAACGACCATTCCAGCCGGGGGCGGGATTCAGGACGGCCAAAAGGTGCTGGACATGCTGAGCACGCACCCGGCCACCATGAAGCACATCTCTACCAAGCTCTGCCGCCGCCTGGTCTCCGACACGCCGCCCGCCTCGCTGGTCAATAAGTGCGTCGCCACCTGGAAGCGCACGGACGGCGACATCCGCGAGATCGTCCGCACTATCGTGACGTCGCCCGAGTTCTATTCGCGGGCGGCGTATCGTCAGAAGATCAAGTCGCCGTTCGAGTACGCCGTCTCATCGGTACGCGCCCTGGGCGGTACGTTCGATCTGGAACCGGCCCGCGTCGCGATGGCGGCGGCGGCGGGCGAGGCGCAGCGCCCTCGTGTCGCGGGCGCGGGCGGACTGCGCGCCGCGGTGCCCGGCGCGATCGGCACGATGGGGCAGGCGCTCTACCAGTACCAGGCCCCGACGGGATGGCCCGAGGAGTCGACGAAGTGGGTGTCGGCGGGAGCGCTGATCGCGCGCCTGAACTTCGCGCTCGGCTTGACCAACGGGCAGTTCGGCGAGGTCGATCTGTCGAAGGCGCGACAGAGCGTGACCAACGGCGCGACCGAGGGGCCGCAGCTCGTCGAGCAGATCACGCGCTCGCTGCTCTACGGTGACGTCTCGCCCGCGACCCGGGCGACGCTCCTCAAGCAGGCAAAGGAGTCTCCGACGAACCAGGAGTTCGCGGGAATGGACGCCACGCGGCGTCTGGTGGCGCTCACGCTCGGCTCGCCCGAGTTCCAGCGACGTTAACAGGGCAGTAGTCAGCGAATACGGAGTTGTGACACCCATGTCTATCTCGCGACGAGTCTTCCTCAAGAACGGCGGCATCGCCGCCGCGTCGGTCGGCCTTCTGCCCGCGTTCGGCCCCGCTTTCCTGCGCCGCGCGGCCTACGCGGCGGGACCGGAAAACGCGCGGCGGCGCAAGGTGCTGATCTGCGTCTTCCAGCGCGGCGCGGCGGACGGCCTGTCCATGGTCGTGCCATACGGCGACCCTGACTTATACATGCGACGCCCGACCATCGGAATCCCGCAGCCGGGGCGCGGAGGCGACGGATCGGCCCTCGACCTCGACGGTTTCTTCGGCCTGCACCCGGCGCTCGCGCCGTTCCTGCCCGTCTACAAGGAGGGGCACCTCGCGGTGGTCCACGCCTGCGGCTCGCCCGACGGCACGCGCTCACACTTTGACGCCCAGGACTACATGGAGTCCGGCAGCCCCGGGAACAAGAGCGTCAGCGACGGCTGGCTGGCCCGCACCGCTCTCTCCTGCCCGCAGGACCAGGCCCGCAAGAACAACCCGTTCCGGGCGGTCGCGGTGGGCGGCGGAATGCCCCGCAGCCTGCAGGGCGATGCGGGCGCGCTCGCCGTCCCCGACCTGAGGACGTTCGGCATCGGGCGCGGCGGCCCGACGGGCGGCGGCGGCAGACGGGCGGCGGCGGCGCGGCGGGACGAGGCGATGGAGGGCGCGTCCGCGGCTCAGGCGATGATGGCGACCGGCGGCCTGCCCGGCGTCGCGGGCGGCTTCGAGACCCTTTACGACCAGGCGGTCGGCGACGTGCTGCACGGACCCGGCTCGGAATCGTTCGAGGCGATCAAGACGCTGCAGAAGCTGAACCTCGCGGCGTACGCGCCGTCGAACGGGGCGCGCTACCCGGTGGGACGGTTCGGCGACTCGCTCCAGCAGATCGCGCAGCTCGTTAAGGCGGACGTCGGCCTGGAGATCGCCTTCGCGGAGACCGGCGGCTGGGACACGCACGTCAACCAGGGCACGGCGCAGGGGCAGCTCGCGACCCGGCTGCGCGAGTTCGGGCAGGGCATTGCCGCCCTCTACCGGGACCTCGGGGACCGGATGGACGACGTCGTCATCCTGACCATGAGCGAGTTCGGACGCACTGCCCGCCAGAACGGCAACCTCGGGACCGATCACGGGCACGGCACCTGCTTCTTCGCCCTGGGCGGCGGCGTCAACGGCGGCAAGGTGCTGGGCAAGTGGCCCGGCCTCGGCGACGGCATGCTCTACGAGAACCGCGACCTGGCGATCACGACGGACTTCCGCGCCGTGTTCGGCGAGGTCGCCCTCCGCCACCTCGGCGCGAAGGACGCGCTCCCGAAGATATTCCCCGGCTACGCGGGCTCGCCCGCCGACTTCCGGGGCGTCGTTCGCACCGCCTGAGCCCTTCCGATTCGGAGGAGGCCCCCGTCCGCGCGGGCGGGGGCCTTTTTCGGCTCACGGCCCGTCCGGCACTTGCCGCGTCAGAGGCCCCTGTCGGCCAGGAACTTGACCAGGTCCGCGACGCGGCTTGCGTAGCCCCACTCATTGTCGTACCAGGCGACCACCTTCACTAAACTGCCCAGGCCGATGGTGTCCACGGCCGAGAAGATCGAGG
>DATLHN010000251.1:0-6053 GCA_035539875.1 Armatimonadaceae bacterium | reverse complement strand
AACCGGGCGTACGGGCTCTGCGCGACCTTATCGCAGCCCGAGGAGCCGCCGCAGGGAACGTCGCCGTGGGTCGCGTGCAGGAACCAGAGGTAGCCCGCGATCAGCAGCCCCGCGAGCGAGAGCACGAACATCACGCGGTTGTACAGGGGATTCTTCATCGCCTCAGGCTGCCCGGTTCATGCGGCATATCGGAATGTTGGCCGTATTGTACCATCCCGTCTCGTATACCGGGAACGGGGGCGCGTCGGTTTCCGGCGTCCTCCATTCCGGTCCGGTGGTGCCGGTAAAATACCGATATGCAACTCTTTGACGGAACGGACGACCGCCTGGCGCGGCTGGAGACGCGGGTGGACCGGGCGCTGCTCCGCCTCGGCGTCGCGCCCGACGAAGTAGACGTTCGCCCCGCTCTCTCCGAGCAGGTGATGTACTGGGTCTCGCGCGGCAGTCTCATTCACGCGATACGGGAGTACCGCGAAGAGACCGGGGCCGGACTCAAGGAATCAAAGGACGCGGTGGAGGGGGTGGGCGTCGCTCCGCCCCTGGAGCGTCTGGAGCGCAAACTCGACCTCCTGCTGGCACGACTGGGGGAGGAGGACCTGCTCGAAGCCGAAGCCGACGAGTCCGGGGACGCCGCGGCGGACCCGCTGGAAGGGGAAACCGTGGACAGTCTGCTGCGGCAGGACCGGCTCATCGAGGCGATCAAGGTCTACCGGCAGCAGACCGGGGCGGGGCTTGCCGTGGCGAAGGAGGCCGTCGAGGCCCGCCTGCGTCAGATGGGGCGGGCGGAGCGGTGATGAACCCGGACGCGCCCGGCTGGTTCGACCAGTCGGCGTACCGGTGCCGCTTCGCGTGGGGACATACCGGCGCGCGGGACGCCGCCCGTCGCGGTGACCTGCTGGTGATCGTGGACGTGCTTTCTTTCTCGACGGCGTGCGCACTCGCCGTGGCGCGCGGGGCCATCGTCTACCCCTGCCGCCCGGGGGAGGAGGCGTCCGTCGCCGAGCGCCTCGGAGGGTCTGCCGAGGTCGCCGTGCCCCGACGCGACGTGCCTGCGAAGGGTCGCTTCTCCCTCTCCCCGGTCACGGTGGCGACCGTTCCCCCCGGTACGAGCATCGTCGTCGGATCGCCCAACGGGGCGGCCTGTGCCCGGTTCGGCGCGGACGCCCCGGCGGTCCTGGTCGGCGCGCTGGTGAACGCCCGGGCCTGCGCCGACGCGGTGGCGGGTCTCCTCAAGGCGGCGAACACGTCCGCCGTGACCGTCATCGCCTGCGGGGAACGGGCTCCGGAGCCGGAAAGCGGCGAGGGACTGCGTTTCGCCCTGGAGGATCTGCTCGGGGCAGGGGCGGTCTTGGCCGCACTGCCCCCGGGCCTCGCGCGCTCCCCGGAGGCGCGGGCCGCGGAGGCGGCGTTCCGGGGAGCAGAGGGCGACCTGCCGGGAGCGCTGCGCGGGTGCGGCAGCGGAATCGAGCTGATCGAACGCGGATACGCGGGCGACGTGGACGCCGCTGCCCGGCTGGACGCTGTGACGACCGCGGGCGTCCTGCGCGAAGGCGCGTTCCGACCTCTTTAACAAATCCGGAGTACGCGGAGATATTGCCCAAGGTGGATTTTTTGCCACCAAACGGCGGTGTCAACGGTACGAAGTGCGGAAGCGGATATAAAGAGGAACCCAAGATGAGTGTCGTTACCCTGAACGAAACCCCGGAGGCGACGGCGGGCGCGGAGGGGATCACCGTACGCCCGTTTCGGGAGGACGATTACCCGCGCGTGGTCGCCATCGAGAACGCCAACTTCCGGGAATACCCCGGGACCGTCGAGGAGTGGAGTACGCGCGACCGGAACCGCGACCCGAAGTGCCTGTGGCGTCGCTTCGTCGCCGAAAGCCGCGACGGCGAGACGGTCGGCTTCGGCGTCTACGAGCAGAGTCCGTACATGTACCACCCGCGCAAGTTCTGGGTGGGCGTCAGCGTCGATCCGGAGTGGCAGGGGCAGGGCATCGGCAGCCGCCTGTTCGACCACGTGCTTTCGGAACTCGCCCCCTACGACCCGCTGACGGTCCGCGCGATGGCTCGCGAGGACTACGAGCGCAGCGTCCGGTTCCTGGCGAAGCGGGAGTTCGCCGAGGAGATGCGCGAATGGGAGTCCCGGCTGGACGTTACGGCGTTTGACTTCTCGCCGTTCGAGGGGGCGCGGGAGCGGGTCGCCGCGCAGGGAATCGCCGTCCGGACGCTCCGCGAACTGGAGTCGGACCCGGACCGCGACCGCAAGCTCTGGCAGGTGGACGCGGCGATCTCGGTCGACATGCCGTCGCCGGACGCCCCCACGACACCGGACTTCGAGACCTGGCGGAAGAATACGTACGACAACCCCGGGCTGCTCCCCGACGGCTACTTCGTCGCGGTAGACACGACCGACGGGAACCGATTCGTCGGCGTCTCGCAGCTATGGAAGCCGCAGGCGGGCGACGACCTGGACACCGGCGCGACGGGCGTCCTGCGCGAGTACCGACGCCGCGGCATCGCGCTCGCCCTGAAATTGCACGCCGTGGCCTACGCCAGGGAGGCCGGCGTCGCGGTGGTCAAGACGTGGAACGCCCAGAGCAACCGCGCCATGCTCTCCATCAACGAGGCGCTCGGCTTCGCCAAGCAGCCGGCGTGGATCTCGTACGCCCGGCATCTCAAGGAGGAAGGGGAGGCCGCCCGATGAGCGTGACAGCAGTAACGGCGGAGTCTGCCATCGCTCCGCAAGGAACGGGCATACGCCCGTTCGCGTTCACCGACGAGGACTACGCGGCGGCGAGTGCGGTGTGGAACGCGTCGTTTCCCGAGTACCCGGAGACGCCGGACGAGATCCGCTGGCACGACGAGCACCGGGACGCGCGCTACCGGTGGGCGCGCTTCCTGTGCGAGCGAGATGGGGCGGTGGTGGCTGCCGCGGGTTACGACCAGAACGCCGGGATGTACCATCCGCGCAAGTTCGAGCTGGCCGTCTCGGTCCTGCCGGATTTCCGCGGACGCGGGATCGGTTCCGCGCTCTACGAGCACCTCGTCGCCGCCCTCGTCGAGTCCGATCCGATCGCGCTCCACAGCTTCGCCCGGGAGGACGACGTGGCGACGCTCGGCTTCCTCCAGCGGCGCGGCTTCGCCGAGGAGATGCGCGAGAACGAGAGCGCGCTGGACGTCACCCGGTTCGACCCGGAGGCGTTCCGCGCCGACGTCGAAAAGTGCGAGGCGACGGGCATCGTCATCAGGCCGTTCGCGGAGCTGGACGCCGCCGACCCGGACGCGCGCCGCAAGCTCCACGCCCTGCACTACCTGATCGCGCTGGACATTCCGTCGCCGGACCCGGTGACCGAGGTCCCGTTCGACGTCTGGGCCAAGCGGTTCGACAACCCGAACTTCCTGCCCGAGGGAAACGTCGTGGCGCTGGACGGCGACGAGTACGTCGGGACCAGCGTCCTCTGGCGCAACGGCAGCAACGACCGGCTGGACACCGGCATGACGGGCGTGCGCCGCGAGTGGCGCAAGCGCGGCATCGCGACGGCGATGAAGGTCTACGCCCTCGCCTACGCGAAGCGGTCCGGCGCGCCCGAGGTCCGGACGTCCAACGAGCAGAACAACGTCGGTATGCTCGGCATCAACTACCGGCTGGGCTTCCAACGGCTGCCCGCCTGGGTGTTCCTCAAGAACACCCTGAAGGACGAGGGGGAATCGTGAAACTCCGTCCCTTTGACCCGGCGAGCGACGCGGACTACGCGACGCTCGCCGCTCTTTTGAACGCCACGACCCCGGACTACCCGACCACCCCCGGCGACATCCGCGAGTGGGACGGAAAGCGCGAGGAACGCGCCCGGTTCGGACGCTGGTTCGCGGAAGAGGGCGGCCGCCCCGTCGGCGTCTGCTCCCACGACCAGATGCCGTGGCAGTACCACCCACGGCGCTTCTTCATCGATGTCCGCGTCGAACCGGAATGGCAGGGGCGCGGCATCGGCGCGGCCATGTACCGGCACATTCTGGACGCCATAGAGCCCCACGAACCGCTCAGCGTCAAGACGATGGTGCGCGAAGACTGGGAGCGGTCGATGCGCTTCGTCACCGACCGGGGCTTCGTCGAGATCCTGCGGGCGCACGAGTCGCGCCTCGACCTGCCCGCGTTCGACCTGGGGCCGTTCCGCGAAGCCCTCGACGCGCCCGCCGCGCACGGCGTGGTACTCAAGACTCTGGCCGAACTGTGGTCGGAGTCGGACGTGCCGCGTCGCCTGCACGCCCTCGACGTGGAACTGCTCAAGGACCTGCCCACGGCGGAGCCGATCACGCCGCTCACGCTGGAACAGTTCGAAAAGCTGGTGCTCGGGAGCTCGCACCTGCTCAAGGACGCCTACGCGGTCGCCGTGGACGAGGCGACGGGCGCGTGGGTGGGGGTCAACGCGCTCTGGAAGCGCAGCGCGGACAACGACCTGGACAACGGCCTGACCGGGGTCGTCCGCTCGCACCGGCGCCGGGGCATCGCGCTCGCGCTGAAGCTGAAGAACATCGCGTGGGCGAAGGCTAACGGCTTCCAGTACATCCGCACCGACAACGAGGTGAACAACGTCGGCATGCTTGCCATCAACGAGCGCCTCGGCTTCCGGCGTGTGCCGCCCTGGATCGAGTTCTCAAAGACCCTGCGGGAAGAGCCGGCGGAGGGCACATCGGAATGACGCCGCTCCCCGCCGGTTACGCCCTGCGGCCGTTCCGGGACGCCGATTACCCTGGCCTCGCCGCGCTCCAACTGGCGATCTACGCCGACTTCGCCACGCCGGAGGACGAGCAGCGCCGCGACGACGCCCTGAAGCCCGCGTTCGTCCGGCGCGCCCGCTTCGTGGTCGAGGACGCCGCCACCGGACAGGTCATTGCGACGGCAGAGTACAGCCAGGAGGCCGGTCGGTACGAGCCGGGCCGGTTCGGCGTCTTCGTGGACGTCCTCCCCGGGCACGAGGGGCGGGGCATCGGCGGGGCGGCCTGGGATCACCTCATGGCAGAGCTCGCCCGGCACGAGCCCGCCGTCCTGGAGACCTACGTCCGCGAGGAGAACGCGCGCGGGCTCGACTTCGCCGGTCGCCGGGGCCTTCTCGAGGCGCGACGCGTATTCCCGTCCGACGCCGACCTGGCGTCCTTCGATCTTTCCCCGTGGGCGGGGTTGGAGGACCGGCTGCGCGAGAAGCACGGCGTCGTGATCCGAACGGTCGGGGATCTGGAGGGTGACCCGGAGCGCGGCCCGAAACTGCACGCCCTGTGCGAGGCCATCCGCGCGGACTTCCCCTCGGACGCCCCGGCGACCGCGCAGTCCTACGACGCCTGGGTCGAGCGGTTCTGGGACGAGCCACTCCTCGTGAAGGACGCCTACCACGTTGCCGTCGCGTCGGACGGCGTGACGTACATCGGGTACAACAACCTGGGCAGGGACGAGGAGGAACCGGGCCGCCTGTGGACGAAGCAGACCGGCGTCCTGCGAGAGTGGCGTCAGAAGGGCATCGCCACCGCCCTCAAGGTGCGCGGCATGGCGTGGGCGAAAGAACACGGATACAAGACCGTCCGCACCTTCAACGACTCCGCGAACGCCCCGATGCTCGCCGTCAACGAGCGCCTCGGGTTCCGCCGCCTCCCCGCCTGGATCTATTTGAAGAAAGTCCTGAAGGAAGAAGAATCGCCATCGTGAGCCTTCCCGTCGTCTCCCTCACCGGCGCGCCCTCGGAGCAGGGCGCGCAGCACGGCCAGCACCTTCGCGAGCGCATCGCGCACAACATCGGCATCTACTACGACCGCTTCGCGCGCGAGGTGGGCCTTTCGCGCGCCGAGGTCCACGACATGGCGGGCCGGTACGCGCGGGCCGTCTCGGATCAGAACCCCGGCTACTTCGAGGGCATGCAGGGAGTCGCCGAAGGCGGGGGCTTCGCGCCGGAGGACGTCTTCGCCCTGAACTTCCGCTACGAGCTTCTGTACTACAAGTTTGGCAAGAACGCGATCGCCCTCGCCGCTCAGCAACGCGGAGCGGCGGGAGACAGTGTGGACGGC
>DATLHN010000250.1:0-3847 GCA_035539875.1 Armatimonadaceae bacterium | reverse complement strand
TGAAGAGGAGGGGGAGGTCAGGCGCTCACTTCGGCGGCTTTTGCGCGCAGAAGCCGTCGATGCACTCGTCGACCGAGTTGCAGCAGTCGGCCTTCGTGGTGCAGGCGTTGCCGGTCTCGGAGCAGGAGCCTGGAGGCGGGGGCTCGCCGCAGACGTACGCGCCGGACGCCGGGTCCTTGACGCACTGGCCGCCGCAGCAATCGGCGCCCGTGACGCAGCCCAGGCCCTGCGCCTTGCAGGGCTCCTGCGCCATGTACGCGTTCTCGGAGAGGCCGCAGCCCTCCTGGCCGCGCATGTAGAAGGGCGGATGCGAGGGATCTCCGGCCGTCGGCGGGTCGTCGATCGCCGTCATCCAGAGCTGCTGGCGGTTCGTGGAGACCAGCGTGTTGCCGTAGTCGCGGCGCGAGACGAAGACGAGCCAGTAATACCCACCGGCGCGCTGAGGCGCGAAGACAGGGTTGAAGCTCTTGTTGTCGCTGCCGGCGATGGCGAGCTTCTTCAGCTCGCTGCCGTCGTTCTTGACGAGCCAGAGGTCGCCGTTGCCCGTCGAGCGCGAGCCCGACGTGGGGCGGCCGAACGCGATGTACTGGCTGTCGGAGGTGAAGCTCGGGTACGCCGGGCGGCCCTGGCCGGAAGCCTGCGCGACGATGGGTTGGACGTTGCTGACCGAGATGCCGTCGGCCGCGACGTCGCCGGTGGCGAGGTAGCCGCTCGAGGCGTCGAAGACCCAGCCGCCGCCGCCGAGGCCGCAGATGGCCGCGACCTTGTTGCCGTCGGGCGACCACGCAGGCTCGCCGCAGCCGTTGCCCATGGCGTTCGGGTTGAGGACGCCGCCGCCCGCGGCGCTGACGATCCGCAGGATGGAGTTGCTCGGGTTCGAGGCCGCGTCGTTGCTGACGAGGATCTTGTCGCCCGTGTGGTTGAAGGCGCTGAAGGTGCCGCCGAGGCCGGAGTTCGGCTGGATCGCGCCGTACTGCGCCGGGACCTGCGCCAGGTCGATGGTGAACTGCGGGAAGGGCAGGCCGCTGTCGAGCGTGGCCATCATGGTCTGGCCGTTGCGGCTGACGGAGTGGCAGCCATAACAACCGCCGGGGTTGAAGAACTCCTCGGGCGTGGCGGAGTCGGGCTTGATCTTGAGGATGCGGCCGTTCTCGTTGCCGCCGCAGACGCCGGGCAGCTCCCAGTAATACACGGCGCCGCGGACGCGGCCCTGTGCGACGTGCCAGACCTGGCTCGTGGGCGCATACGCGCCGCCGCCGGGCGCGAGGCGCGAGAGCTGCACCATGACCGGGTCGCTCTGCGAGCCCGTGCCGGAGGCGCCGATGTACTCCCAATCGGTCTGGTTCATCAGGTACCGAGCCGGCGCGCCCGTCTGGAAGTACGTCACGTACTCCATGTGCTTCTCGGTGATCTTGAGGCGGTAGGTCTCGGGGCCGCCGACGCCGTTCCACTGGAGCTCGGGCGCGAGGACGCCGAGCGGGAAGACGGTGTCGTGGTACGGGTAGACGATCTGCACGCCCGGATCGGGGCCGATGGGCGTGTCGAAGGACGCCGTCTGCGCAGGCGTGAGGCCCGCCGCGTTGACGCTCTTCTTGACGTTGACCGTGACGTTGGTGCTCGCCTCGGCCGTGTTGAGCTTCGCCGTGAGGACGCCGGTGCCGCCGACGTTGCCGGTCGGCACGAAGTTCGCGTTGGTGACGTCGCCGATGTCCGGCCGCTCGTAGACCCACGTGACCTGGTTCGTCACATCCTGGCCGTCCAAGGTCTTCACCGTGAAGACCTGCGTCGGCTTGTTGAGGTCGATGACGTTCAGCGTGGGGTTCAGGGGCGCGATGATGAGCTGCTGGACGTTCGGCGTGCCCCCATTGCCGCCCGTACCGCAGTTGAACAAGCAGCCGCCGTCGCCGCCCTGTCCGCCTTGCGCGTTGCCGCTGCTCCAGTCACCGGCGTCGCCGCCGTCGCCGCCCGAGCCGTTCCCGCCGCCGGCGCCGCAACCGTAGGCGAACATCGCCGCGCCGAGCGTGCTCACGAAACCAAGAAATGCGAAGCGTCTGCGCATGCCCTTCTCCACGTTGGTCGCCGACCGTACCTGGCGGGCGAGTGACGCGAAGGATACCACCCGGCGGAGGGGCTCTACAGGGGCAAATGGCAAGTTTCCGACGGAAAGGCGGGGTGCGCCCGGCTTTCCGAGATGCCCGGGAGAAGGGGCTCTCGGGCGAAGGCGGGGGTTCAGCTACGGGCGGTTCTGCGGCGCACGACGAAGGCGGCGCCGAGGAGCAGGGCAGCGAGGGACGCGCCGGAGGAAGGCGCGGGGACACCGGCGACGCGGCATCCGCAACCGCCTTGCTTGGGGGGCTCGGCGGGGGGCGCCTCGGTGGGCGTCTCGCCCGTCGCGGCGGGCTCCGCAGGCGTCTCGCCGCCAGCGGCGGCAGGCTCGCCCTCGCCGTCTTTTTTCTCGGCCGGGGCGGCGTCCTTTTTCTCTTCGGGCTTCTTCTTCTTTTCGCCCGCGAAGACCATGGCGCGGCGGTCGACGATGGGGTTGTCGCCCTTGAGGATCAGCTTGATGGTCTGGCCCATCTGGGCGCCGTCGGTCTGGCGGGTGATCTTGAGGTCGTATTCGCCGGCCTCGAAGCCCTTGTCACGACGGATCACGAAGTCGAACTTCGTGATGTTGAAGACCTTGCCGCTCGCGTCGGAGAAGCCGACGTCCATGCTCTCGTTGATGCTCGGCTGGCCCTTCAGCGGGAGCCTCGTGAGGAGGGGGCGTTCAGGTGATTGGTCCGTGAGCGAGCGCTCGTAGAGCACGACGGGCGTGAAGCTGAAGATCATCGGGATGTACGCGATGTCCGGCTTCGCCCCGTAGTTGATCGTGAAGTTCAGCTTCCACTTGCCGTTGACCTCCTCGGGCTCCCTCGTGGCGAGGGTGACGGTGCCCGCGGCACGCGCGTCGGTCGGCGCGAAGAGCACGAACGCGAGCGCGAGGGCGGCGAAGAGCGCGCGGAGGAGGGCCGCGCGACGCGGCGGGGGGTTTGGGGGCGTAGCTCGGCTTGTCCGAGCGTAGCCCCCATCGCGTGACGGCTGGGGGATCTGCGCTGATTTCATGGCGGGACAACCTATCAGGTTCGAGCGGTCACGGGAACCAGAGGAGCTTGTCCTCGGCGCCCTTGTAACAATCGGCCTGGGCCTGTTCCTCGTTGTCGCCGCAGCCGCCGCCGAGGCAACTGGCGATGTCGTGGAGCGCGGCGGCGTTGTACCGCGTCGTGAACATGGCCTGCTGCGCGGGCTCGAGGCGCTTCATGGCGGCCTTGCACTCGGCAAACTCGACCTTCTCGCAGCGCGTGGCGCGGTTGCAGCGGGCGTCGATGACTTCGTCGACGCCGGGGGCGCTCATCGGGAGGTCGACGAGGGCCTTTTCGTTGCACTCGGAGAGGAGGAGCGCGCGATCGGCGGCGGCGGGATCCCCCGCCTGCTTGGCCTCCTCGACGCGCTCGAAGTAGCACTTCGTCATGACGCGGATGTACGCGGCGGAGGCGGTGGGGGAGGCCGAGCGGCACTCGGTCATGCGATCCCAGGCGCCGCCCGGGCCCTCGGACTTGGCGAGGGAGTCGCACCACGCAGTCTGCGCGGTCGTGACGTCGGGGCGGTCGGGGTAGTTCGCGTTCCCGCCGCACGCGACGATGGCAAAACCGGTGACGAGCAGGGCCACGGCGCGGCGAGCTGCGCGCAGGTGATCCTTGGGGGTGGAAGGGACGTCGTGCATGGCGCGACGGTACCACGCGTGCCCGGCTGGGGACGAGTTCGTCTGCTCGGTGGGGGTTTCAAGGAGGGATACGGGCAGGCGCGGAGG
>DATLHN010000249.1:0-4790 GCA_035539875.1 Armatimonadaceae bacterium | reverse complement strand
CCCGGCGCGCGCCTCTTCCAGTACCTGCCGCTCCAGTTCCGCCCCCTCGGGCCCGGCCTCCTTGAAACCCGCCGAGATGACGATGGCCCCCTTCACGCCCGCGGCGCGGCAGTCACGGATAATGCCGGGTACGGTCGGCGCGGGCGTCGCGATCACCGCCAGGTCCACCCGGTCCGGCACCTCGCCGATGGTCGGGTACGCCTTGACGCCCAGCACCGACGGGCGCTTCAGGTTGACCGGGTAGACCACCCCGCCGAATGGCGAGGAGATGAGGTTGGTAATGAGCGTGCGCCCGACGCTGCCCGGCGTCTCCGTCGCGCCGACCACGGCGACACTGCGCGGGGCGAAGAAGACGTCGAGGGCGGGGCGCTGGACGGCGCGAAGGACGTCGTGAGACGGGTCGGTAACGGGCGGCGAGTTTGGCGCTGCGGCTGCGGCGGTCTCCGGCATGGCTCTTGTCTGCTCCTGACTCCGAGGGAGGATTCTGCCTACAGCATACCCGGCGTCCGGCGCATCGGTAATCCGCGGCCCGGCCGGTTTGTCGCCGCTCCTTTGACCTGCCGCCGGGCCTTCTGCTAAACTGGGCGCATTCATCCTCGCAATAGGGCGGGTACCCGCCCTAAGGAGTCCCGTTATGCGACGACGCGATTTCCTGCGCTCCGCGGCGGCGAGCGCGGCCACGCTCGCCCTGCCCGCCGCCGAAGAAGAGCGACCGGCGCTGGCGGCCGACGACGGCCTCCCGAACATCGTCTTCATCCTCGCCGACGACCTCGGCTACGGCGACCTCGGCTGCTACGGCCAGCGCAACGTGCCGACCCCGAACATCGACCGGCTCGCCGCCGAGGGGACGCGCTTCACGGACTTTTACGCCGGGTCTACCGTCTGCGCGCCGTCCCGCTGCGCCCTCTTCACGGGGAAGCACATGGGCCACGCGCGCGTCCGCGGCAACGGCGAACTGCCTTTGAAGCCCCAGGACACGACGCTCGCGGAGGTGCTGAAGAAGGCCGGTTACGAGACCGCGCTCTTCGGAAAGTGGGGCCTCGGGCCGGAGGGCACGGACGCCGTGCCGACGAAGCGCGGGTTCGATACCTTCTTCGGCTACCTGAACCACGTCCACGCCCACAACCACTTCCCCTCCTACCTGTGGCGGGGCGAGGAGAAGGTGCCTCTTAAAAACGTAGTGCCGGACGAGGGCAAGTCCGGGCAGGGCGTCGCCACCGAGAAGCGGGAGTTCGCGCCGGACCTCTTCACGAAGGAGGCGCTCGCCTTCCTCGACGCCCCGCGGGCGGCGAAGCCCTTCTTCCTGTTCCTCTCCTACAACACGCCGCACGCCAACAACGAGGCGCGCCGCGAAGGCATGACCGTCCCGCGGGACGAGATCTACGCCGAGTTCAACGACCGGGAGTGGCCGGAGCCGCAGAAGGGGTTCGCGGCGATGATGACCCGGCTCGACCAGCACGTCGGCATGATCCTGGGAAAGCTCCAGGAGAAGGGGTTGGACCGCAACACGATCGTCGTCTTCACGTCGGACAACGGCCCGCACCGCGAGGGCGGGAACGACCCGACGTTCTTCGACAGCAACGGCCCCTACCGCGGCATCAAGCGCGACCTCTACGAGGGGGGCATCCGCGTTCCGTTCCTCGTCCGCTGGCCCGCTCGAACGCCGAAAAACAAGACGTCCGCGCACCCCGGCTACTTCCCGGACCTGCTCCCCACCTTCGCGGAGCTCGCCGGGGCCGCCGCGCCGAAGGACCTCGACGGCGTCAGCATCGCCCCCACCCTGACCGGGCGGGGCGGGCAGAAGAAGCACAAGTACCTGTACTGGGAGTTCTACGAGCAGGGAGGCGCCCAGGCGGTACGGATCGACCCGAAGTGGAAGGCCGTCCGTGCCGGGGTCGCGGACCCCGCCGCCCCGATCGAGGTGTACGACCTGGAGGCGGACCCGAGCGAGGCACGGAACGTCGCCGCCCACCACCCGGAGATTTCCGGCTACGCCCGCTCGCTGTTCTCCGAGGCGCACGTCCCCTCCCCCGACTGGAAGGTGCGCCCGCGCCAGGGCCAGGCGCGCTGAACGCCCCGGCTCAGGCGGCGGGTTCGGCCAGCGCCGACGGTTCCTCCGCTCCGGGCTCCACTACCCCGGTTTCGGCGAAGGGCGGGCTGTCCGTGTCGAAGCGGTCGAGCAGGATGGCGACCAGCATGTCCGACATGACGTTGACCCCGGAGCGGGCGCGCGCGATGATCCAGTCCACGGGCAGGAGCAGCGGCAGCGCGATCGCGACCATCTCCTCCGGCAGGCCCGCCGCGCCGAGCACGAGCGGGAGGACGATCAGGCCCGCCTCGGGGATGCCCGCGACGCCCGCCCCGGCGAAGATGGCGGCGACCACGACCGTGAACTGCTGCCCGAGCGCCATGTTCATCCCGATCGCCTGGGCCAGGAAGATCGCCGCCATCGCCTCATAGAGCGTGATGCCGTCGTTGTTCAGGTTCGTGCCGACGCAGGCGGCGAGGCGCGCGGGCGCGGGCCGCACCCGCATCCGCTCCAGGGACCGCAGCGTGATCGGCACCGTCGCCAGACTGCTGTTCATCGAAAGCCCGGTCAGGATCGCGTCCGCGCCCTTCCCCAGGTACTCGCGCGGCGGCTTGCGCCCCACCAGCCAGGCCACGAGCGGGTAGTAGATCAGGGAGTGGATGGCGAGACCCGCCAGGACGATCGCCAGGAACACCCAGAGGGCCTTAAAGACGTTCAGCCCCGCGCCGCCCACGACCTGCGCCACCACCCCGAAGACGGCGTACGGGACGCAGGCGACGACCCACTCCAGCATCTGGATGAAGACGTGGTACGTCGCCTCGATGACGTTGCCCAGGGCGCGGATGCTGGTCTGCCCCTCCCGCGCCTGCTTCTCCTGCACGGCGCGGATCGCGGCCCCGGCCAGCACCGCGAGCAGCACCACCGAGATGATGTTGTTGTAGACGAGCGGGCGGATCAGGCTTTTGGGGACGTAGTATTCGAGGTTCGGGAGCAGTTCCAGGGTCGCGCCCGGGGGCGCGTCCGGGTCGTCGCTCTTCTTCGCGGTCACCTCACTCGGCTTCACCGCCGCGCGTATCTCGTCGATGTGGCCGCGCCAGGTGTCGCCGGGCCGGACCGTGTTCATAATGAGCAGGCCGATGCCCATCGCGACCGAGACGTTGACCAGGCAGATCAGCAGCAGGCGCGCCGCGCTCCGGGCCGCGATACGCGTCTTCACGAACGCGTCGAGGATGGCGAACAGGACCAGCGGCACGGCCAGCGCGCGCAGGAGCTTGATGACCAGCATGCCGAGCGCGCCCAGCGTCGCGTTGCTGATGCCGAACAGGTACGGCTGGTCCTTGCCGAACGCGACTCCCAGGATCGACCCGGCGATCACCGCGACGATTACCTGAACGTAAAGCGGGAAGCGCGGGCCGCGGTGGCGCGACGTCGGATCGGCAGCGGCGGCGGGTTCGTGCGTACTCATAATGGATGTGGGTGCGATCGGTTCAGCGCAGGACGACCCGGCGCACGCGGTGGTTCTCCGAGTCGGCGATGTAGAGGCGCGCGCCGTCCGGGCTGAGCGCGATCCCGTGCGGGCGGTCCAGTCCGGCCGCCGTGGCCGGGCCGCCGTCGCCCGCCGCGCCCTTGCGCCCCCCGGCGACCGTGGTGATGACGCCGGTCTTCGCGTCGATCCGGCGCACCGCGTGGTTCTCCGTGTCGACGACGTACAGGTCGCCGCTCTTCGGGTCCACGCACGCACCCTTCGGGCCGCGGAACGACGCGGCCGAGGCCGGGCCGCCGTCCCCCTCGTACCCCGGCTTGCCGAGCCCGGCCAGCGTGGTGATGACGCCCTTCGGGTCGACCCTCCGGATGCGGTGTCCCTCCCGCTCGATCACGTACAGGGTCCCGTCGCGCGGGTCGCGGGCGAGGGCGCGCGACCCCTGGAAGCTCGCCTTCTCGACCGGGCCGCCGTCCCCCTCGCGGGCCTTCCGGCCCGTCCCGAGGGTGCGCAGGATCGCCCCGCTCTCGACGTCGATCTCATGCACCTGCGACGCCGCGACGTCGGCGACCAGCACGCTGTTCTTCGCGAAGCGGATCACGTCGTGCGGGTCGCGGAAGCGCGCGTCCTCGACCGTCGGCCCGGGGAAGAATCGCACCTTCCGGCTGAGCCGCTCGACGACGGCGAACCGCTCCTTCGGCCCGGACTCGAAACCGGCCGCGACGGCGGCGACGTCCTCGGGCCGCGCGCCGGTCGGTCCGTAGACCGTGGAGATGCGCCCCGCGGTATCTACCCGGCGGACGCTATTCGCGCCCGCTTCAGCCACCAGGAGGTTCCCACTCCGGTCGAACGCCACGGTGAACGGCAGGTCAAGTCTCGCCGCCGTGGCCGGGCCGCCGTCGCCGTCGTGGCCCTTCTCGCCGGTCCCGACCACCGTGGTAATGACGCCGATGTTCTTGTCGCGCATGTGTATTCCCGACTCAGTCTTCCGGAACTTCGTGGTGGCGCCGGCAGCGCGCCTCGTAATGCTCCTGAGCGCCGACCAGGATCGTGGGGGCGGACGCCGGGGCGGGCCTGCCGTCGATCAGCCGCTGCGAGCAGTACGCGTCCGCGCCGCAGACCGTGCAGATAGCCCTCAGTTTGTGCACCTCGTCCGCGACCGCCAGCAGCGCGGGCACCGGCCCGAACGGGTAGCCGCGGAAGTCCATGTCGAGTCCGCCCGCGACAACCTCCTGCCCGCGGTAGGCCAGTGCCTGGCACACCGCGACGACCCCGTCGTCG
>DATLHN010000248.1:0-13303 GCA_035539875.1 Armatimonadaceae bacterium | reverse complement strand
CAACCGCCCGAGGGCGGCGAGAACCTCCCGGCGGCTGACGCGCCGGGCGAATATATCGTTACGCTGCTGCTCTTGCATCACGTGATTGCTTTCCCTATCCGTCGGCACTGCCGAGTGACCGCCTAAACGAACGCCAGGTAGCCGGAGAACACCAGGTTCTCGCGCAGCGCCCCGAGCGGCTCGCCATTCTTTCCGTCGAAGCGCAGGATGCGCCCCCGCCCCTTGGCGGCCTCGTTGTCGAAGTTGAAGATCGCCTCGATCCCCGCCAGGTCGGTGAAGCTGGACATGTAGAGGTGACCGTCCGGGCCGAACACCGCGTCGATGCAGAAGTCGGAGTTGGCGAAGGCGTCCTTGATCTTGCCCGTGCTCAGCTCGTAGAGCACCACGCGCCCGAAGAAGTGCTCGATCACCAGGAGGTAGCCCTCCGGATGGAAGTTGATGTTGAACGGCACCTTGACGTCGCGCGCGACGTAGCCGAGGAACCGCCCCGTCTGCCCGTCGAAGCGCGCGACGTAGTCGGAGTTCAGGGGGAACGGGTTGTAGGCGAGTACGGACGTCACGTAAAGATTTCCGTCCGGTCCCCAGGCGATCCCGAACGGGGAACGGACTTCCGGGACGGTCTCCGTCGAGATGAACGTGCGGATGCGGTCGCCGTCCGGCGTAAAGATCTCGATCGAGTCCGGGCCGATCCCGAGCCGGTTGTTCAGCGACGGGGCGTTGACCACGTAGAGGTTGCCGTCTGGGCCGATGGAGCCGCAGTGCGGCGTCTGGGTTTGCGGGAGCAGCACCTCGCGCTTGACCGCCCCGGTGTTCACGTCGCAGATGTAGAACCGGTTCGCGCCCGGGCTGAAGACGTAGACCCGGTCCCCCGGGCCGCGCCGCACGCCCGCGGTCGTGATGTCGGAGTTGATCCTCGGAAAGAAGGTCCCGACCGTCTGCCCGCTCCGGGCGTCCAGCGTCTCCACCGTCCCTTCGAGGAACGTGGAGACCAGCAGCCGCGTCCCCGGCGTAATCACCCCCGGGTTCTCCAGGTTGCCGGACCCGCTGCCGCACCCCGCCAGAGCGCCGAGCGCAGGGAGCGCGGCCAATGACAGCGCCCCGCCCGCCGCGCCGCGCAGGAAATCGCGCCGCGTGAGGTCGTTGTCCTGCCCCTCCAACGCCCCTGCCGTCGCAGGGCGGACGCGCCGCGTACGACCGAGCCCCTCGCGCAGCACGATCTGGCGCATCATCGCCAGGGCGCGCAACTTCTCCGCTTTGTTCATCGCCTGCATAGTGTCTTTGTCTCGCCTCGCGTTCGCTCGCCCGTCAGAACCGGGTCTTGATCCCGTCACGGATACATTGTCCTCAGGTCACGCCTCACGCCCTATGATCCATTAGGTGCGCCCCACCATTAACCCTGCCCGGCCACGGCGACGTCGGGCCGCAGAACGATCTTCCCACGGACTTCGCGCCGCTCCAGCATCCGGTGCGCCTCGGCTGCCTCCGTCAGTGGCAGCACGGCGGCCACGATCGGCCGGATCGCGCCGGAGGCGAGCATCCCGAAGAGCGCGCCCAGGTCCGCGCCGAACCACTCCGGGTGTTTCGCCTTGGCGAACATGATCCCGTAGAACCGGGCGGTACGGCCGGGCTGGAGCATCATCCAGCCGAGACGCGCGAACGTGTCTATGCGTCCCCACTGGCCCTTCCCGACCTTGGCGGTGTAGCCGTAGCCCACGAACCGCCCGCCACGCCGCAGCGCCCCGAACGAGCGCGTGAAGCTGTCGCCGCCGATGGCGTCGAACACCGCGTCCACGCCCTCGCCGCCCGTCATCTCCCGCACCCGCGCCCCGAACTCCTCGCGCGTATAGTCGATCGGGGTCGCGCCCATCTCCCGCACCAGTTCCTGCTTCGAGGTGGAGGCGGTGCCGAACGTCTCCAGCCCCGCGGCCTTTCCCAGCTGCACGAGCGCGCTGCCGACGCCGCCCGCGGCGCTGTGGATCAGCGCCCGCTCGCCCGCCCGGAGCTTCGCGACCCGGTGCATCATCTGGTAGGCGGTCACGTAGTTCAGCACCAGACTCACCGCCTCGGCGTCGTCCAGTCCCTCCGGCACGGCGGTCAGGTCGTCGGCGGGCCAGACCAGGTAGCGGGCGTAGCTCCCGCGCACCGTTATCGCGGCCACGCGGTCGCCCACCTTCCAGCGCCCGTCCGCCCCCGGGCCGAGCTTCTCCACCACGCCCACGCAGTCGTAGCCGATCGTGAATGGCGGCCGGGCGGGGACGGGATACATCCCCTCCCGGATCGTCACGTCCGCGTGGCTCACGCCCGCCGCCGCGACGGCCACGCGCACCTGCCCCGCGCCCGGCTCGGGGGCCTCGTCCTCCACCACCTGGAGGACCTCCGGCCCGCCGATGCGGCTGACGATGACGCGCGTGTTCCTCACGGACTCCACCTTCGGCGTTACGTTTGCGCGTGGTCAGAACCGGGTGTTGACCCCCACGACGTAGTCGTACAGGGAGATGGACAGGTTCCGCGCCTCCAGGATGATGACCTTCCCGTACGCCTCGTAGCGCTTCGAGGGTCCGAAGGTCTTGCTGACGTACCCCACGACGCCCGCGGGCGCGGCGAAGTTCTCGTCCCAGATCGGATAGGAAAGGTACAGCACGTACTTCTCGTCGCGCGTCAGGAAGGCGTAGTCGGTCGCGATCGACAGCGAGCGGAAGTCGCGCGGGATGCCGTACGTCAGCGTGAAGAACTTCCCCTCATCGATGATCCCGTCCAGACCCACGCGCCAGATGGGCATCGGGCGCATAGGGTTGTCGGGTTTGATGCGGTACAGGAACTGGGTGCGGAAGTTGTTGCGCTCGTTGCCGTCGTTGTAGTCGAAGAAGCGGTAGTTGAACGTGAAGTCGAGCCGCTTCGCGAGCGGGTACTCCACCCCCGCGTAGTAGTCGTTGAACAGGATGCCGTCGGCGAGCTGGAAGTAGGACTCCGGCGCGAGGAACTGATTGATCTGGTTCTGGTAGAACGAGTCCTTGCGCCCCGTGCCGACGGTGAACTTCTTGCGGCCCGGCTCGGCGATGTACGAGTACCGGAAGTCGTACAGGAACCGGTCGGAAACCTTGTCCCAGTTCTGCTGGCTCAGCCAGACCGAGCCCTCGTGCTGCATCTGCTTGCCCCAGAAGGGCTCGTAGAGTACGTTGTACGTCTGGCGCTGGAGCGCGAAGTTGTCCTCGGCGGAGGGAATGTCCGGGGACAGGCTGAGCGGGTTGCGCTTGTTGTTCGGGTTGTTGTTGTTCTTGTAGTAGCCGTTGCCGACGGTGACGGTTACCTTGCCGCCGGGGTACTTCAGGATCGGCCCGCCGCCGTAGGCGAAGAGCTGAGTGTCCTCGGAGTCGTAATACGAATGTCCGAGGACGGTGAACCCGGGGCGCTGCTGGTTTTTGGCGTCCTCGAGCCCCTTCAGGGCGACGGCGTTCCGGGGGTCCTGGAGCAGGATCAGCTTGTATAGCTTCTCGGCCTCCCAGGGCCTGTCCAGGGTCAGCATGAAGTCGGCGTAGCCGAGCAGGACCGGGAGGGGCGGCGGGCCGCCCGGCGGCGGACCGCCGGGAGCCGTGGGCGCGCCGCCGGCGTTGGGCCGGGGCGGGGCCGTGCCGCTCTCCTGGGCCGCCGCGGGCCGCGCCCCGGCCGCCGCAAGGCCGACGAACAGCCCGGCGCCCAGGAAGGCGCCGACGGCGCGGCTCGTCGCCCCGGGCTTCGCAGCACGCCGCTTCTCTCTACTCCGTTTGCAGTCATTCCGCATGGGTTCGCGCGTCCTCGTTATCGTCGGTCCGGCCTCTGCTGCACTTTGCCGACAGCCGCACTCCCCGCCCGGGCAGGGCAGGGCGGGGAGTGCGGCGGCCCGCTATCAGGCGAGCGAGCCGTCCGGGTACTGAACCATCCCCGCGAAGTGGATCGCTATCTTGCCGTCGCGCAGCACCCACGAATCCGCGAAGCGCATGTTCGCCTCGCCGTCCTTCGTCTTCATGGTGATCTGCTCGGTGATCATCAGCGTCTCCGGGTCTTCGGTCTCCCCCCAGAAGATGATCTCGGTCTCCAGCCCGTCGATGCCGAGGATGCCCTGCATGTGCTCGTTGAGCTGCTCCTTGCCCTTGTAGATCACGGGCTTCTTCATGAAGGAGCTAATGAGCAGGCAGTCGTCCGTGTACTGGTCGAGCAGCGCGTCGATGTTCTTGTCGAGGATGAACTGGATGTGGTCCCGGTACATCCGGCCCAGCTTGGTATCGGGAACGTTCTTCATAATCGGGATTCTCCTTAAATTCGTATCGGGCGGCCTACGCTACGCCCTCGCGATCAACTCCGCGGCCTTCGCGCCGATGAGGGCGACGGGGACGTTCGTGTTGCCGCCGGTGACGGTCGGCATCACGGAGGCGTCGGCGACCCGCAGTCCGTCCACGCCGCGCACCTTGAGGTCCGGGCCGACCACAGCCATCGCGTCCTTGCCCATCTTGCAGGTGCCCGCCGGGTGCCAGATCGTGGTGGCCGCGGCGCGCACGAACCCTTCGAGCGCCTCGTCCGAGACGGCATCCGGCCCGGGCACCATCTCGCCCTTGCCGAACGTCTCGGAGAAGGACTTCGTAGCGGCGAGCTGGCGTGCCAGTTTCACGGCCTCGACCAGCACCTTCACGTCCTCGGGCGCGGAAAGGTAGTTCGGGTCCACGACCGGGTTCTCGAACGGGTCGGCAGAGCGCAGGGTCACCGTGCCGCGGCTGGCGGGCCGGACGAGGATCGGCAGGAAGATGCAGACCGGCGCGGGGAACTGCAGCACCGGCGCGAGCGGCAGCGGGACCGTTGGGCTGAAGATCATCTGAAGGTCCGGCGTCTCGTCGTTCGCGGGCCGGGGCAGCGTGCGGCGGAACAGGATGTTTCCGCAGAGCGTCTTGGTGTGCTCCAGCGGCTGCTGCGTAAAGTAGACGACGGGAAGCTGCATGTGGTCCTGCAGGTTCTGCCCGACGCCGGGGACGTCGGCCACGACCGCGATGCCGTGCTGCTTCAGGTGTTCCGCCGGGCCGATGCCGGAGCGCATCAGCAGCGTCGGCGAGAAGAACGCCCCGGCGCTCAGCACGACCTCTTTCACCGCCCGGGCCGTCCTCGTCTCGCCGCCCTGCCGGTACTCGACGCCGACCGCGCGCCCGTTCTCGATGAGGACCCGGGTCACGGGCGAGTCGGTCTGCACGGTCAGGTTGGGCCGGTCCTTCACCGGGTCGAGGAAGGCGACGGCGGACGAACACCGCTGCGCGTCCTTGGTGATCGAGAACTGCAGCGGGCCGACCTTCCCGGCGGCGGTCTCGCCGTTGTAGTCGGCGCGCGGGCCTTCCCAGCCGCACTCCACGGCGGCGTTCAGGAACGGCTCGCAGACGGCGTTCGGGTCGAAGCCGGTGATGACGTTCAGCTCGCCGCCCGCGCCGCGCTGGTCGCTCGCGCCGCCGTCGAAGTTCTCGTTGGCCTTGAGAAGCGGCAGGATGCGGTCGTAGCCCCACCCGTCCGCGCCGAGCGACTCCCACAGGTCGTAGTCGGCGCGGCTGCCGCGCACGTACATCAGCGCGTGGATGGACGTGCTGCCGCCGAGCACGCGCCCCTGGTTGATGGTGAGCTCGCGCCCGCCGAGGCCCGCCTGCGGCGTCGTCTGGATCTTCCAGTCGAGGTCGCCCCCCCACTCCCGGGTGAAGCCGGTGACGCTGTGGATGTTCTCGCTCGTGTCCGCGGGTCCGGCCTCCAGGACCAGGACTTTCGCGCCGGAATCCCTGCTCAGCCGATTGGCAACCACGGCTCCCGCCGACCCGGACCCGACGATGACGTAGTCGTATTCGTTGTTGTCGCTCATTGCTGCGCTCGCTCGCCTCCGCCTCAGCTCCGGACGAACCGGTCGATCGCGTCGGCCATCTCGTCCGACGCCTCGAAGGTCGGGAAGTGACTCTTCGCCGACTCGACGAAGTGGATTTCGTACCAGGGGTTCGCCTGCCCGAACTGTTCCTGCGCGCCCCGGTACCCCGGGTCCTTCGGCTGCGCGTAGACGTGCAGCGCTGGCGCGGGCGGGTCGAGCTTCGAGAGCGCGTCCAGGGCGCTCCCGCCCCCACGGATGCAGTCGCCGATGACGCGGCCCGAGCGGGTCCAGATGTCCGCCCCGTAGCCCCCCATCTCCTCCCGCACGAACGCCGTGACCGGGTGCGCCGGGTCCACGCCCGTCAGCCAGATGCCGAAGAGGATGTCGCGCGCCTGCTGCCAGCCGTTGGGGTCGGCCAGCATGTCCACCAGCCCCGTGTACTCGGGCGGCGGCGGGAGGACGATCCAGTCGGTGTGGACGATCTTCGGGACGCGCTCGGGGCCGAGGTTCTTGCGCAGGTCGATGCCGACCCAGCCGGAGTGGCTCATGGTGACCGGGATGAAGCGGTCCACGCCCGCGGCCTTCACGACGGCGAGGACGTCCTCGTAGAGCCCCTCCGCGCCGTGGTCGGGCACGCCTTCGCGCTGGCTCTCGCCGTGCCCCCGGAAGTCCAGCGCGAGGACGCGGTGTCCCTTCGCGGCCAGTTTCTCGGGCAGGTCGGCCCAGCCGTTGCGGCTCATGCACCACGCGGTCGTGAGCACGAGCGCCGGTCCCGGTCCCTCCGGCCCGTACGACGCGTAGTCGATGGTGATCCCGTCACTGGTTGTAGTTTTCATGTTCTCTATCCGCCGTTCAGGAGCATCTGCGAGACGATCAGGCCGGACGCGCCCGCGAGGCCGAGTCCGGGGTGTGTCGCCGCGCCGATCTGGTACAGGCCCGGGACCGGGGTGCGGTGCCCGTTCTGGCCCGGCAGGGGGCGCAGGGTGAACGACTGGCTGATCGCGTGCGAGCCGCTGAACGGGTCGCCCTGGTTCCAGTTCAGGTTCCGCTCCTGGAGGTCTTTCGGCGAAATGACGTAGCGCCCCAGGATGCTCTGCTTCAGGTTCGGGATGCGGCTGGCGACCGTGTCGATCACGCGGTCGGCGTAGCGCTCCTTCATATCCTCGGTCCAGGTGCCGTCGCCCACGTTGACCTCGCCGCGTCCGTCCGCCCTGAGGTGGAACGGGCAGTCGAGCTGCTGGAGGGCGACGACGGCGCCGCCCGCCGGGGCGCGGGACGGGTCGAGGAGCGACGGGACGCCCACGCCCACCACCGGGTCCGAGGGGAGCAGCCCCGCGCTGGTCTCAAGGTAGTTCTTCGCCACCCCGTCCAGGCCGTCGCAGACGTGCGTGTAGGTGACTGCGTTCAGCCGCTCGTCGTGCCACTTCGGCGGCTCCGAGAGCGCCAGGTGGACGAAGAAGACGCCGTGGCCGTAGCGGTAGCCCTTCGCCTCCTGCACGAGGTTCGCCGGGATATCGGGGACGCCCGCGAGGAGCTTGCCGTAGAGCTGGTCCGGGTTGACCGTCGCCAGCACCGCGCGGCTCGCGCGGATCTCCTCGCCACCCTCGGTGAGGACGCCGACCGCCTTGCCGCCTTCGACCAGTATCTTCGACGCCGTGGTGTTCGGGAGGATAGTGCCGCCCTGGTCGGTGATGAGCTTCGCCAGCGAGACCGCCTGCATCTCCGCGCCGCCGACGCCCACCGGCAGGCCCGCCATCTGGAGGCCGAGGCCGAAGATGGAGGTCCAGAATCCGGAGTTCGCGTCGTCCGGCCCGTGGCCGCTGTGCAGCACCCAGGGTGCGAGGAACGCCTTCCAGACGTCGCCCTTGAAGTTGGCATCCAGCACGTCGCGCGCGGTCAGCAGAAAACTCTTGGCGAACGGGGTCGGCAGGCCGTCGGGTCCCACCATCAGGCCGTCCATCAGCTCCTTCGCGCGGGGCGAGGTGAGGTCCGAGGCGAGCAGTTCGAAGACCTGCGGGGCGACCGCCCCCAGGCCGCCGAGCATCGCGCCCCACCCGGCGCTGTCGCCCGCGCTCAGCCGCTCGATCTCGGCGACGTTCTTTTCGACGTCGGTCGTGATCAGCGTCGCGCGGCCGTCCGGCAGCGAGACCCCGGCGGGCGTGCCGGAGTTGGCGAGTTGGAGGCCGCGCGCGCCGAGGTCCTGCGCGAAGTCTGCGTAGGCGCGGCTGAGGGCGAACAGGATCAGGAAGCCCGCGTAGGTGTCGTGCGTGAAGCCGGGGCGGATCAGCTCGTCGGTGCGCAGTCCGCCGCCGGGCCGGTCGTTCCGGTCGAGGATGGCGACACTCCACCCGGCCTTCGTCAGGTACGCGGCGGCGACCAGCGCGTTCGGTCCGCATCCGACGATAACGGCGTCATATGTTTGCATAGGTCCAAATTCCGTGGGCGGCAGCGGGGCTGCCGCCCGTTGGACCCCTCCCGCCCCGAGCGGGGCGGGAGGGGCCCTCCGCGTCCCCTAACCGAACGCCCCGAGCTGCTTCATCAGGCCGAGGTCGTTCTCGTTCACCCAGATCTCGGCGATCTTGCCACCCTGGAAGACGAAGATATCCACACCCTGGTCCTTGATGCGGTTGCCGGTCGGGGGCATCCCGAGGAACGGCCCGTTGTGGGTGCCCTCGATGAACCAGCGCGCGGCGGCCTTGTCGCCCTCCGCGATCTCGCGCTCGACGGTGAACTTGATGTCCGGGAAGCCGGTGCGCAGTCCGGTGACGAACCCGCGCATGCCGTCCTTGCCCCGGATCGGCTCGGGCAGGGTCGGGATGTGGAACGAGAACCGCTCGGCGATGATCTCGTCGATGACCTCGAACTTGCCCTGGCTCATCAGGTCGTCGAAGTAGCGGTGCACCAGACCGAGCATCCCGTCCGGGGTCAGCGCGTCGGCGGGAGCGGGCGCGCCCTCCGGGGCCGGAATCGCGCCGATCTGCAGGAGCAGGCCGAGGGTGTCCTCGTTGATGCGCGCCTCGACGAACTTGCCCTCGTCGTTGAAGCGCAGCCAGCTCATGCCGTCGATGACGAAGGGGTTGCCCTTGGCGGGGATGTCCCCCTTGAGCGTCTCCAGCGGCTTGCCGGTGTGCGTCCCGCGGGCTGTCCAGTGGCCGACCACGGTGTCGCCCTGCGCGAGCAGGTGCTCGACGGTGAACTTGACGTCCGGGAACGCGCCCCGGAGCATGGTCACCAGGTTCTTGAACTCCTGCCCCTTGTAGGGATCGACGTGGGTGGGGTTCGAGAACTCGAACTCCGGGGCCATGTACTTGTCGACGAACGAGAGGTCGCCGCCGCTCATCAGCTCGGCGTAGTAGCGGCGGGCGAGCGTCTTGTTGCGCTCTTCCTTGCTCATCTCGGGCATGGGATTCCTCGCGCTCCTTCCGGGCTTGTTACTTGGCGTCCGGAGCCAGGGCTTCGGCGATGTTCGTGAAGCCGGCCCACGTCTTCTTGATCTTGCCCTGCTCGTTGAGCCGGGCGTAGTGGATCCCGGTGATCTTGGCGTCGCGGCCGGTCGCGGCGAACCCGGCGAACGGCGCGGCGTGGGTGCCGCCGAACTCCATGCGGGTGCAGACGATGGTGCCGTCCGAGACGATGTCCTGGACGGTGTAGTGGGCGTCGGGGAACGCGGTGCGGAACGCGGCGACGCGCGCCTTGAACGCCTCGCGGCCGGACTGGGCCGGGCCGGAGTTGGCGGAGAGCGCCGGGGCGTCGAACTCGTAGTCCTCGGCGTACAGTTCGTCGATCATCTCGACCTTGTTCTCGGTCAGCACCGGGCCGAACAGGGTCCGGATGACGTTCTTGGCTTCTTCGGGAGTAGGCATGGTGGTCTCAGTTTCCTCGGGGCAACCCCTCCCCTGCCCCCTCCCCTCGGAAGGGGGCAGGGACGGAGAGGCGGCCGCGAAATCGAATCCTTCCCCTCCCTTCCGAGGGGAGGGGGCAGGGGAGGGGTCAACTACGGGTGCGCGCCGTGGGCCTGGGCGGCGATCAGCGCGGCGCGCAGCGGCGTGCCGTACTCGCAGATGCGGACGTTCTTGAAGCGGCCCTCGTCGTCGCACTGGCAGAACCAGAGCTCCGCGCCCTTCACCTTCTCGTTCGTCGGCGGGACGCCCGCGAACTCCTTCACGTGGGTCCCCTCGTAGGGCACGTCGAACGAGACCGAGTTGCCGTTGGCGATCAGGCTCGCGGTCTCCACCTTGACGTCCGGGAAGGCGTCGGTCCAGCCGAAGACGGCCTCGCGGAAAATCTTAAAGCCTTCCGCCGCGCCCGCGGCGGTCGGAACGCCGGGCGCTTCCAGCGCCACGTCGGGGGCGCAGATCTCGCTCATGATCGAGTCGATCTTCTTCTGGTTCAGGCCGACGTCGATGAACTTCTTCGCGGTGGCCAGGCACTTCTCTTCGATGGTAGCCATGGGATTAGCTTGCTCCTGTAAGGGGTCTGAAATCTACGCGAGTCGCTCGTGGACGGGCTTGAGCTGGAAGGCCTTCCAGAAGAAGGCGTCGTAGTTGTGCTGGTCGCCCATGAGGACGGTCACTTCGGTTATCTTGCCGTCGCGGACGGTGTAGTAGTTGCAGTTCGTCACGTCCAGCTTCGCGCCGTCCGGTCCCTCACCCTCGGCCTTGTAGACCTCGGCGACCGCGCCGTTCGTGAGCTCGCCCATTCCGAGCGGCGTGACGCGCAGCCCGGCGCCGCGCAGCTTGCCGAAGAAGCCGAGCACCTCGTCGACGCCCTTCTTCTGGCCGGCGAGCGGGTGATGCCCCGGCAGGTTCCAGACGATGTCCGGGTGGAAGATCTCGGCGCGCAGCCGCTCCATGTTGCCCGTCTTGAAGCACTCGTACATGTGGTGTACGACCTCGACGTTTTCCGATGCCATCTCTTTCATCCTTTCGCTCCCAGGCGGTCGGCACTGACCGCGTGGGACAGGGGTCGGTCAGGGCTTTAGAGCCGGGCGAAACCGGGCGCGTAGGCGAACGGCTTCGCCATCGCGTTGTAGGAGACGATCTCCAGCCCGAACGCGTTCTTGTCAGACTTGCGGACGATCCACGTCTGGGTGGCGTCCATGGCGGTGCGCTTCGACTTCGCCTCGGGCGCGGTGAACCAGGACGCCTGCCAGGCGACCAGGACGTCGACGCTCGCGCTTTCGCCCTCGACCTTCGGGGTGACACTGGCGACGTTGTGGTTCTCGTCGAAGAAGATGTTGATGACGCCGGGCAGGTCGTTGCCCGCCGCCGTCTTGCCGCCACGGTACCAGGCGAGGAAGTCGCTCATCCCTTCCAGGGTGCTTTCGGGGAAGATCATCTTCAACCCGTCGTCGGCCAGGAACGTGGCGATCTGCTCCTCGGGCGCGTGCTGGTCGAGGGCCAGGTACCAGGCGAGGGCGAACTTCTTGATGTTGTCTTCGTTAAGCGGGTTCATGTTTGGTTGTGTTTCCTCCAGGGCGGCGGCGGCGAGCCACCGGTCGAACGCTTCCGCGTTCAGGCCGCATACTGCCATAAGTCGCGACCGTTCCTTCTCCCGGGCGTGATCTCAGTGGTCGCCCGATCCTAACTCATGCTAGCAGGCAGGCGTGAACAGTTCGTGAACTCGTCGCACGCCCGGTCAGCGCGGTTCCCTACTGGCCGCAGGTGTTGCCCACCCGCTCGGGGTGGACGTCCCCCTCCAGCACCAGGTCGATGAGGAACGGGCCGGGTGCGGCGAGCATCTGCTCGACGGCCTTCTTTACCTCGTGCGGCTTCTCCACGCGCACGGCGGGCACGCCGAAGCCGCGCGCGATGTCGACGAAGCCTATCGCCGGGTGGGAGAGGTCGAACGAGAGCGGGTAGTCGTGCTTCTCGATGCCCTGTTCCTTCCAGTACTGGTCAATGTTCAGCTGGAGCAGGCGGTAGGAGCGGTTGTTGCAGACCACAAACTTGGCCGCGATGTCGTGCCGGGCGGCGGTCCAGAGCGCCTGGATCGTGTACATCGAGCCGCCGTCGCCCGTGAACCCGACGACCGTCTTGTCCGGGTTCGCGACCTTCGCGCCGATCGCGCCGGGGATGCCGATCCCCAGGCTGCCGCCGCGCGTCAGGAAGTAGCCGCCGGTCCGGCGCGGCGTGAAGTAGCGCACCACGGCGGGCGAAGAGGTCAGCGCCTCGTCGAAGATGATGGCGTCCTCGGGCAGGTGCTCGGTCAGCTCGCGCATGAACGCCGCCATGTGCATCGGCACGGCGTCCTTCTCCGCCTCGTCCTTTTCGAGCGCGGCGGAGACCTTCTCCGCGTTCTTCAGGCCGATCTGCCGCACCCGTTCCGCCGCCGCGGCCTTCTGGTCATCGGTCAGTACGCCCTCCAGCGCGTCGGCGAGGGCGGCAAGCGAGAGTTTGGGGTCCGCGACCACGCCGAGGTCCACCGGGTGGTTCTTCGCGATCTCGTAGGCGTTCAGGTCGAAGTGGACGGTCTTCGCCCCCTCCTTCCAGACGTCGCCCAGGTGCGGGAAGACCTCGGGAACGATGTAGGTGCCCACCACCAGGTTCGCGTCGCCCTTGCTCAGCAGCGGCAGGCTGGCGTGGCCGAACATGTGGCCGGTCATCCCCATGTAGCAGGGGTGGTCGTAGGGCAGGTTCACCTCGCCCGCGTCCGCCTCCCAGACCTCCGCGCCGAGCATCTCGGCCACGCGGCCCAGTTCCGCGGACGCGCCGGAGTAGGCGACGCCGTCGCCGATGTAGATCATCGGGTTCTGCGCGCCCGCCAGCATCCGGGCGGCCTCTTCGACGAGGTCCGGCGCGGGGGCGACCCGGGTACTCGGGATCGACGTCGGCCGTACGGTCTCCGTACAGACCGCGTCGAGCACGTCCGCCGGGAGACAGATGTAGACTGGTCCCATCGGCGGGGTGGCGGCGATCTTGATGGCGCGGCGCAGGGTCCGCAACAGCGACGCCGGTTCCAGCACCATGGTGCTGTACTTGGTCACGGGCGCCATCATGGCGACGAGGTCCGCGGCCATTTGGGCGTCCATGTTCATGTACTTCAGGCCCGCGTCGCCCCCGATGCAGACCAGCGGCGCGTGGCCGCGCTTCGCCTGGTACATGGCTCCGACGCCGTTCCCGATGCCGGGGCTGCTGTGAAGTTGCACGACGGTGGGCCGCTGCGTGGCGCGGGCGTACCCGTCCGCGGCGAGGACCGCGATGGACTCCTGAAGCGTCAGGACGTATTTAAGGCTCGGGTAGTCCTTGAGGGCGTCCAGGAACCCCTGCTCCACGGTGCCGGGGTTTCCGAACATGACGTTCATGCCGTCCGCGAGGAACTGCTCCAGGATGGCCTGTCGTCCGGTCTTGGCTGCCATTCGTCGTTTCTCTTGATCTTGCGTTCGTGAGAACCCCTCCCCCACCCCCTCCCCTCGGAAGGGAGGGGGAGTAGGAGAGGCTATTG
>DATLHN010000247.1:0-1840 GCA_035539875.1 Armatimonadaceae bacterium | reverse complement strand
GCTCGGACTGCCGCCTCCGGCGTAGGCCCCGCGTGGTAAAATCGAGGGCGGTGAGCCTCCCGTCCACGAACCTCTTTCCCCCTGCCGCCGCGTCCCTGTCGGGCCGGGCCGAGGGCGAGCGCCATCGCCGCCGCCGGGCCGCGCTCGGGTGGGGGGGCGCGCTCGCGCTCGCTCTGCTCGTCGGGGTGGCGGCCGCGCTGCCGAAGTTCGCCGCCGGGCTTTCGGCGCTGGCGGTGTTCGCCGTGCTCGCCGTGTGGGCCATCCGGAAGCCGGTCAACGCCTTCCTGATCGCGCTCGCGGTCTATCCGTTCTACCCGATGGTGCGCGGTTTCATCCGGGTAGCGCGCCTGCCGATCCCCCTGGAACCGGCGGGCATGTGGCCCGAACTCGTCCTCGCCGTCATGTTCCTCTCCGTGGTCGTGCGCTGCTGCAAGTCGGGGGAGCGCCTGCGGCTGACCTGGCTGGACGCGCCGATGGTCGTGCTCGTGCTCGGCTCGGTCTACGGCGTCGTGCTGGCGCTGGCGCAGCGGCAGATCGTGGCGTCGGTGTACGGCATCCACTACTCGCTCACGGCGATGCTGTTCTACTTCGCGGCCCGGTGGGCGAAGGCGAGCGAGCGGGACCTGCGCCGCGTCCTCACCGCGTTCGTCGGCTCGTTCGTGCTGCTCGCGCTGCCGTCGCTCTTCGACTACGCCTTCCGCACGAACTTCTCGGTCCGCATCGCGTCGGAGCTGCGCCCAGCCATCTCGGGCCAGTGGGAGCCGGACGTCTTCTGGCGGGTCTACCCGCGCATGCAGTCGCTGCTCTTCGACGAGAACCTGTGGGGCGCGCTCTGCGCGAACGTCGCCTTCCTGACGCTGGCGGCGCTGGTCGCGCCGCTGCCACACCCGCGCGGGCGACCCCGGACGGCGGTGCGGGCGGCGGTCCCGCTGTTCTTCCTGGCGACGGGCTGCCTGATCCTGTCGCTTTCGCGCGGCGCGCTGGCCTGCTACATCGTGGGGTTCGCCACCATCTTGCTCCTTGCCAGTCGGCATAGGGGCCGCGTCGTCGCCCTGGGGTTGTCGCTGATCGTGGCGGGCGGCATGGCGCTGTTCCTGCTCTCATCGCACCCGCGCGTCGCGGGCGCGATCGACCGGTTCGCGTCGATTGGAGACAAGTCATCGACGGTCGCCTACGACCGCGTCGAGATGTGGGTCTCGGCCATCGAGGCTTTCAAGATTATGCCGTCCGGCGTCGGCCTCGGCACGGCGGGGCATGCGGCGGTCCACCACGGCGGCGGGGCGGTCGTCACCGACGGGCAGTACTTCAAGGTGCTGGTGGAACAGGGTGTCCCCGGCATCGTCACCTGGCTGGTGGGATTCGTCGGCGTGGTCGCGCTGACGGTGCGCCTGCTGCGCGGCGCGGAGGGAGTAGACCGCATTGTCGGCCTGACGGCGGCGGCGTCGCTCTGCGGCCAGCTCGCGCAGAACGTCGGCTCGAACGCCTCGGACTTCTACTACGTCCCGGTCCTCACCTGGGGGCTCCTCGGCTTCTTCTTCGCCCGGCGTACGACGCCCGCGCCGCCGGAAGCGGGCGGGGGCATGCCTATCCGGACGGCGCTTACCGCACTGACGGCGGAGCGTCCCGCGGCCCTCCCGGCCCCGGCGGTGGCGGAGGGGGCGCTGCTATGAGCGCCGCTGCCGCTGGCACCGTCCCCGACCTTTCCATCGTTATCGTCTCGTACCGCGTGCGCGACGTCCTGCGCGGCTGCCTGCGCTCGCTGTTCGTGGACGGCGGCGTGCGCGGCCTCGGGGACGTCGAGGTGGTCGTGGTCGATAACGCCAGTGGGGATGGCACGGTC
>DATLHN010000246.1:0-6036 GCA_035539875.1 Armatimonadaceae bacterium | reverse complement strand
GGCAGAAGGAGCAGGAGCAAAGCGATGGAGCAGGAAACGGAAGAGCAGCAGGGCGGCGCTAATTCACGCCGCGACTTTCTGAAAGCCGCCACCCTCACGGCGGCGGGGATCGCGGCGGGCGTGGGCGCGCTGCGCCCGGCCGAAGCCGAGGCGGCGGAAGTCACCACCGCGGTCTCCGCGGCAGCGGTGGGCGCGGCCAAGGTAGCCTACAAGAGCGCCAGCGGCATCATGGTGCCGGTGGCCGACCCGAACAAGATGATCAGCGGAGCCTACCCCAAGGCCCCGTACATCAGCAAGGGCAACGTGCGCGGCGCGAACGACCGCATCAACGTCGCCTTCGTCGGCACCGGCGGCATGGGCGGCGGCCAGGTGCGCCATTTCTCCGACGAGGCGAAGGACCGCAACATCCAGATCCTCGGCGTGTGCGACGTCCACAAGGGCCGCGCCGACGGCAACGCCAAGTACGCCATCTCCAAGGGCGCGGCGGCGGAGGGCAAGGTCCTCGTGGTCCAGGACTACCGCAAGATCCTGGAGAACAAGGACATCGACGCCGTCGTGATCGCGACGCCGGAGCACTGGCACGGCCAGGTGGCCTGCCACGCGATGGACGCGGGCAAGCACGTCTACATCCAGAAGCCGATGACCCGCTACCTGGACGAGGCGTTCCAGGTCCACGATACCGCGGTCCGCACCAAGAAGGTCGTGCAGGTCGGCTCCCAGGGCAGCTCGAACGCCGTTTATCATACGGCGGGCAAGGCCATCCGCGATGGCAAGATCGGCGAGACGGTCATGGGACAGGGCTCCTACACACGCAACTCCCGTGACGGCGAGTGGAACTACGGCATCGACGGCAACATTAGCCCGGCGGTGCTGGACTGGGAGATGTGGCTCGGCTCCGCGCCCAAGCGGCCCTGGGACGCGAACGCGCCCGGCGCGAAGGGCGGCGAGGCCGGCGAGCGGCGCGACTCCAAGGCGCTGTACCACCGCTACCGCAAGTACTGGGACTACAGCGCGGGCATCCTCGGCGACCTGATGCCCCACAAGTTGCATCCGTTCCTGATCGCCTCGGGCAATCCGGAGTACCCGGTCCGCGTCTCCTGCATCGGCACCCGCCTCGGCAAGGACCGCGACGTAGACGACACCATCCAGGTGACGGCCGAGTTCCCGTCCGGCTGGACCATGCTGTTCGTCGGCTCCACCGTCAACGAGCAGGGCATCCAGGACGTCTTCCGCGGCCACAAAGCCACGATCTACTTCGGCAACGGCGTTGAGATCAAGCCGGAGCGCTGGGCCTCCGAGGAGATCGAGGGCGGCCCGGTGCCGATCGACGGCCCGACCGGCGAACCGCACCAGCGCCACGAGATCAACTGGCTGGACGCGATCCGCGCCAACGACCCGATGAAGGCGACCTGTAACTACGACCTGGCGACGAAGGTCCAGACCATCGTCAGCCTGGCCGAGATGTCCGCGCGCCTGAAGCGCACGATGCTCTTCGACCCGAAGACCCGCAAGGTCACCACCGGCTAATCCGCGCGCAACGGTCCGCCGTTAGCTGGGTTTCGCGGCGGGGGGCGTGGCCCCCGCCCTACGGTAGAACAAGCGATGTCTCATGTAGGGCGGGGGCCACGCCCCCCGCCGCCTTCCTGAGGCGGGGAACCTCGTCGGTCCCCCGCCACCTTTCTCCACCGTCGGAGGTTAGCCCGTGACGATACGGCGTAAGGCCCTTCTCTCCCTTCTCTGCGCTCCCCTCGCGGTCGGCCTCGGCGCGCTCGCGCTCGCCGGCTGCAACAACAATTCGGGCACCGCTTCCACCGGCCCGTCGCCGGCCGGGGGCGGGGGCGCTCCCGCCGCAGGCTCCGGCGACAAGATCGTGGTCGCCTGGGCCGAGTGGGACCCGGCCAAGCAGCTCCAGAAGCTCAGCGAGGAGTTCACCAAGGAGACCGGCGTCGCGGTCGAGGTCCAGCAGATCCCCTGGTCCGACTTCGAGAACAAGATCAAGCTCGCCTGGAGCGGTAAGGACAGCACCTACGACTGCATCGTCGGCGACTCCCAGTGGCTCGGCAAGGCGGCGACCTCCGGCCACTACCTGGAGCTGACCGACTGGGCCAAGACCGGCGTCCCCGTCGCCGACATCGCCCCCGCGGCCCTCAAGAACTACGGCGAGTACCCCGCCGGGTCGGGCAAGCTCTGGGCGGTACCTTGCATGAGCGACGGCATCGCCTTCGCCTACCGCAAGGACCTTTTCGACGCCGCCGCCGAGAAGACGGCCTTCCAGGCCAAGTACGGTCGCCCCCTCGCGCCGCCGAAGAACTGGCAGGAGTTCGCCCAGGTCGCGGAGTTCTTCACCCGCCCGGACAAGAACCTCTACGGCGCGGCGCTCTTCTACTCCAAGGAGTACGACGGCGCGACGATGGGCTTCGACCAGGTGCTCTGGTCCTACGGCGGCAAGCTCAGCGACGGCAAGAAGGCCGAGGGCGTCATCAATTCGCCGGAGGCCGTCAAGGCGCTGGAGTTCTACGCCGGCCTCAAGAAGTTCTGCCCGCCTGGGGCCGAAAACTTCTACTTCTCCGAAAGCCTGACCGCCTTCCAGGAGGGCAAGGTCGCCATGGCGATGAACTGGGCGGCGTTCTTCCCCGACCTGGTGGACCCGGCCAAGAACAAGTTCGCCGACCGGACCGGCTACTTCGCCATGCCGGAGGGGCCGGAAGGCCGCTTCGTCTCGCTCGGCGGCCAGGGCATCTCCATCTCCGCCTATTCCAAGAACCAGGACGCCGCGAAGAAGTTCGTGGAGTGGTTCTCGAAGACCGACACGCAGAAGAAGTGGGCGGCGATGGGCGGCCTCACCGCGAACACCAAAGTCGCCGCGACCGACGAGTTCAAGAAGGCGCGCCCCTACAACGCCGTCTTCGCGGAGACTGTCCCGCACCTCCAGGACTTCTACAACACGCCCGAGTACTCGGAGCTGCTGACCCCGATGCAGCGCGAGCTGAGCGCCGCGTTCTCCGGCAGCAAGAGCGCCAAGGACGCGCTCGACGCCATCGCCAAGGAGCACCAGGCGATTCTCGACAAGGCGGGAGCGTAACGTTCCGCCACGCTCGAGGCCGGGCGCGCTGACCGCGCGCCCGGCCTCGAGTCCTGACCATCCCGTTCTTCTCCCACCCTATGGCCATCGAAAGCAGCGCGTTGACGAAGACGGCGGCGGCGGCTCCCGCCGCGGCGGAAGACACCGGCGAGCGGCAGACGCCGCGCAAGGGTACCGGCCTCTCCGACCGGGCCGTCGCCAACCTGTTCCTTCTGCCGACCATCCTCCTCCTGGTAGCGATGAACGTCTTCCCGCTCTTCTGGAGCCTGTACCTATCGTTCACGGAGTACCGCGCCGACGGGAACGCCCCGCCGGTCTGGATCGGCAACGCCAACTACCAGGAGATGCTCTCGCGCCCGCTCGTGTGGCAGTCGTTCACCACCACGGCGGCGTTCGTGGTCATGGCGGTCCTCCTCCAGCTCTTCGTCGGCTTCGGTCTGGCGGTAATGCTCAACCGGCAGTTCCGGCTAAAGGGCATCGCCACCACGCTCTTCCTGCTTCCCATGATGCTCTCGTCGGTCGTGGTCGGCATCTTCTGGCGGTTCCTTATGGACCCCAACTTCGGCCTGCTTAACTTCCTGCTCGGCAAGTTCGGCCTCATGGACGCGACCCGGCCAATCAACTGGATCGACCCGCAGCACGCGCTCTGGTCGGTGGTCATCGCCGACACGTGGATGTGGTCGCCGTTCGTCATGCTCATCGCGCTCGCGGGCCTCTCTTCGGTGCCGCCGACGCTTTACGAAGCGGCGAGCGTGGACCGCGCGTCCGAGTGGTTCCGGTTCCGCTACATCACCCTGCCGGTCATCGCCCCGCTGCTGATGGTCGCGCTGCTCTTCCGCACGCTCGACTCGTTCAAGATGTTCGACCTCGCCTGGATCATGACCGAGCGCGGTTCCACCGTCGAGACCGTATCCATCCAGGTCTACCGCGAAGCGCTGCGCAACTGGAACACCGGCAAGGCCTGCGCGCTGGCGTACATCGTCCTGCTCGTCATCATCGGCCTGACCAACCTGTACCTGCTCCTGATGGCCAAGGTCCGCGGCGAGGCCCGCCCGGACGCCGCCCCGCTCTTCGCGGGCCTCGCCGACTCGCCGCTCAGCCGCGCGTCGCAGCGCGTCCTACCCTGGGTGCTCGGGGCGATGCTCGCGTACGGCCTGTTCGCCGCCGGCGGCCTCACCCTGCTGGTCGCGGCGGCACTGATCGGTCTGTTCTGCGCGGCGCTCTTCGTGATCCCGGCGTCCGTGCGCAACGTCCTGGCTTACGTCGGCCTGACGCTGGCCCTGGTCGTCTACCTGTTCCCGCTGGCCTGGATCGTCCTCACCTCGTTCAAGCCGTTCGGCCTGGTGAACGCGGTACCGCCGCCGGTGTTCTTCACGCCCACCTTCGAGAACTACGCAGAGCTCCTGCACCCGACCACGCGCAGCGCGCAGGACTTCCCAAAGCAGCTTCTCGGAAGCCTCGTCGTCGGCGTGATTTCCACCGTACTCGCGGTCCTACTCGGCACGATGGCCGCGTACGCCTTCTCGCGCTTCCGCGTCAAGGCGAAGAACGACGCCCTGTTCTTCATCCTCTCGACGCGCATGCTCCCGCCGGTGGTCGTCGTCGTGCCGATCTACCTGATGTTCCGCGCGATCGGCCTGATGAACACGCACGCGGGCCTGATCCTGCTCTACACCACGGTCGGCGTCGCTTTCGCCACGTGGCTGATGAAGGGCTTCACGGACGACGTCCCCGCGGAGTACGAGGAGGCGGCCCTGCTCGACCGCTACACGCGGCTCCAGGCGTTCCGCAAGACCACGCTGCCGCTGATCCTGCCGGGCATGGCCGCGACCGCGGTCTTCTGCTTCCTGAACGCGTGGAACGAGTACGCGTTCGCCTACTTCCTCTCCGGCGCGACCGCGCTGACCGCGCCGCCGTCGATCACTGCGAGCATGGGCAGTGGCGCGACCGAGTGGAACCGCATCGCGGCGCGCGCCGTCATCTTCCTGCTCCCGGCGGCGATCTTCACGTTCCTGATGCGCAAGCACCTCCTGCGCGGCATGACCTTCGGCGCCATCAAGGGCAGGTGACGGCGCGGGCCCTGTTCAATACTGATTCGCGGTATCGGCTTCCCTTTTACCCACCATGGCAAGTGTACGCGTTCGAAAGCTCGTCAAGAAGTTCGACCAGAACGTCGCCGTCAACGAACTCGACCTTGAGGTCGAGGACGGCGAGTTCATGGTGTTCCTCGGCCCATCCGGCTGCGGCAAGACCACGACGCTCCGGTGCATCGCGGGCCTGGAGCTGCCCGACGGAGGGGAAATACTCATCGGCGAGAAGCCGGTCACGAACCTCGCGCCCGCCGACCGGGACATCGCCTTCGTCTTCCAGTCGTTCTCGCTCTACCCGCACATGACCGTGCGCGAGAACCTGGCCTTCCCCCTGCGCGCCGTCCGCTCCCCGCAGAGCGTCATAGACGAGCGCGTGTTGGCAGCGGCGAAGTCGCTGCACATCGAGAAGCTGCTGGACCGCAGGCCCAACAAGCTCTCCGGCGGAGAGATGCAGCGCGTCACCATCGGGCGGGCCATCGTCCGCCGCCCCAAGGTATTCCTGATGGACGAGCCGCTCTCCGCGCTCGACGCCAAGCTGCGCACGGAGATGCGCGCGGAGATCAAGCGGCTCCAGAGCGACCTCGGCGCGACCACGATCTACGTCACCCACGACCAGCTGGAGGCGATGAGCATGGGAGACAAGATCGCGATCATGTACGGCGGCCTCCTCCAGCAGGTCGGGACGCCGACCGAGGTGTACGACTACCCGCGCAACACGTTCGTGGCCGGGTTCATCGGCTCGCCTTCCATGAACTTCCTGCCCTGCCACCGCGCGGGCGACCTGCTCAACATCTTTCCCTCCGAGGACGGCGGAGAGGTGGCGGTGGTGGGAATCGCGCCCGAGGCGCGGGAGCGGTTCGGGAC
>DATLHN010000245.1:0-4195 GCA_035539875.1 Armatimonadaceae bacterium | reverse complement strand
GACCGCCTGATGGCCTCGCCCCGCTACGGCGAGCGCATGGCGGTACCCTGGCTCGACGCCGTGCGCTACGCGGACACGGTCGGCTTCCACGGCGACCAGAACCAGAACGCCTGGGCCTACCGCGACTACGTAATCGACAGCTTCAACCGCAACAAGCCGTTCGACCGGTTCACGGTCGAGCAGATCGCGGGCGACCTGCTCCCGAACCCAACGGCCGAGCAGCAGATGGCGACCTGCTTCAACCGCCTGACCATGATGACCCGCGAGGGCGGCGCGCAGCCGAAGGAGTACCTGGCCAAGTACTCCGCCGATCGGGTCCGGACCGTGAGCATGGCCTGGCTCGGATCGACGTTCGGCTGCGCCGAGTGCCACGACCACAAGTTCGACCCGATCTCGCAGCGCGACTTTTACTCGATGGCCGCGTTCTTCGCCGACGTCCAGCAGTGGGGCGTCTACGCGGACTACGGCTACACGCCGAACCCGGACCTGCGCGGCTACAACAACGACTACCCCTTCCCGCCCGAGATCAAGGTCCAGAGCCGCTACCTGAAGCAGCGCATCGCCCGGCAGCAGAAGCGCCTGGACGAGGTTGCCCTGTCTACCTCGGGGCGGAACGTCGCAGCGTTCGAGGACTGGCGAAAGGCGTCCCTCGCCTTCCTCGGCGCGCACCCGGACGGCTGGGAGACGCCGAAGCCGCACGCCCGGATCGCCGCGCCCGCGCCCGCGAAGCCCGGGGACAAGCCCGCGACCCCGCCCGCGATTTCCCCGCTCCCCGGCGGGGCCATGGCGGTGACCGGGGCGGGGACCGGTAGCCTGACCCTGAACCTGCACCCGGCGGACGCGCAGACGGTCGCCGCCGTGCGCCTGGAGCTTCTGCCCGGCCCCGACAGCGGCGGGCGCGTCCTGCGCAAGGGGCTCGGCGACACGACCATGACCCTGTCGGCGGCGGTGCGGACGCCCGACGGAAAGACGCGCCCGGTCGCCATGCGCCACGCGGCGGCGAACCTCGCCGCCCCGCGCTACCAGAACGGGTTCGAGATCCTCGGCGTCCACCGTGGCTGGCGCGTCGCCGCCGCGAACGCCGCGCGCCCGCACGTCGCCGTCTACCGACCCGCCGAGCCGCTGCGCCTCGCGCCCGGCGAGACACTGAGCGTCACCCTGCCCAGCGTCGCCGCAGCGGCCGTGCGCGTGTCGATATCCCCCTTCGTGCCCGCGGACCCGGACGCGACGACGCTCCCCGCGGCGGCGCTGGCGAAGGCGCTCGCCGCGCCGGGCAACGGGACCGACGCTCTCGTGCGCCGCGCCTACGTGTTCGGCGCGGGGGGCGGCGTCGAGACGCTGGGCGAGGCGTTCTCCGAGGCGAGGGCGCTGGAGGCGGACATCGTGGCCTGCCGGGGCGGCGAGACGCCCGTCCTGGTGACGAAGTCGGTGAAGCCCGCCGTGACGCGCGTCCTGGCGCGGGGCGACTGGCAGGACGAGACCGGCCCGGTCGTCGCGCCCGCCCTGCCGCACTTCCTGCCCGGCTACAAGGCCGACCCGGGACGCCGCCTGAGCCGCAAGGACCTCGCGAACTGGATCGTCTCGCCGGAGAACCCGCTGACGGCGCGCGTGTTCGTGAACCGGCTCTGGCGGCAGTTCTTCGGCAACGGCCTGTCGGGCCTGGTCGAGGACCTCGGGGCGCAGGGCGAGTGGCCGACGCACCCGGAGCTTCTGGACTGGATGGCGGTCGAGTTCCGCGCGAAGGGCTGGGACGTCAAGCACGTGGTGCGCCTGATCGTGACGTCGGCCGCCTACCGGCAGCAGTCGCACCTGCGCCCGGAGCTGCGCGAGAAGGACCCGGCCAACCGCCTGCTGGCGAGCCAGAACCCGCGCCGCCTGGAAGCCGAGTTCGTCCGCGACAATGCCCTGGCCGTGTCCGGCCTGCTCCGCAACGACCTGGGCGGGCCGCCCGTCAAGCCGTACCAGCCGGACGGCTACTACGAGAGCATCCAGTTCCCGGACCGGCCGTACGCCGCCGAGCGCGACGACCGTCAGTGGCGGCGCGGCGTCTACACGCACTGGCAGCGCACGTTCCTGCACCCGATGCTGGCGAACTTCGACGCGCCGAGCCGCGAGGACGCGATCTGCACGCGGACGCAGGCGAACACGCCGCAGCAGGCGCTGACCCTGCTGAACGACCCGTCGTTCGTCGAGGCCGCGCGCGTCTTCGCGGCGGACCTGGTGGCGAAGAAGCACAACGACGCCGACCGCCTCGAGCTGGCGTTCCGCCGCGCCCTCGCCCGCCCGCCCAAACCGGCGGAGAAGGCGTCGCTGACCGCGTTCCTGGCGAAGATGCGCGCCGAGTACGGGCAGCGTCCGGAGGACGCTAAGAAGCTGCTCGCGGTCGGATACGCGCCGCCGCCGCCCGCGGACGTCGATTCGGTCGAGATGGCCGCGTGGACCAGCGTCTGCCGCGTCGTCCTGAACCTGAACGAGACCCTCACGCGCTACTAAGAGAAGGTACCTCCGCAGCATGAGTAGAGGCGATTATTTCGATTCCCCGGAGTTCGCGCGGCAGGTCAGCCGGCGGGCGTTCCTGAAGCAGTCCGCCTGCGGCGTGGGCGGCATGGCGCTGGCGTCGCTGCTCGGCGAAGCGGCGTTCGCCGCGCCCGCGCCGCCCGCGCCGGGAAGCAAGGGCTGGCCGGGCGTGATCGCGAAGCCGCACTTCCCGATCCGCGCGAAGCGCATCATACACCTGTGCATGGCGGGCGGTCCGTCGCAGTTTGAGAGCCTGGACCACAAGCCAAGGCTCAAGGAGCTGCACGGGCAGCCGTTCCCGGAGTCGATGACGAAGGGGCAGCAACTCGCCCAGCTCCAGGGCTCCAAGCTGATCGCGCGCGGCTCGTTCGCGGACTTCAAGAAGTGGGGCAAGAGCGGGCAGGAGATATCGACCCTCTTCCCGCACATCGGCGGCGTCGCGGACGACCTGTGCATCGTCCGCTCGATGGTCACCGAGCAGATCAACCACGACCCCGCGCAGGCGTTCATGAACTCCGGCTCGATCCTGAAGGGCCGCCCCTCGATGGGTTCCTGGCTTCTGTACGGCCTCGGCGCGGAGACGGGCGACCTGCCCGGGTTCATCGTCCTGGTCTCGGTCGGCAAGGCGGGCGGCGCGCAGCCGGTCTCGGCGCGGCAGTGGTCGAGCGGCTTCCTGCCCGGCAAGTTCCAGGGGGTGCAGTTCCAGACGAAGGGCGACGCCGTCCACTACGTCGGCAGTCCCGAGGGCGTCTGCCAGAGCACGCAGCGGCTCGTGGTCGAGGAGATACAGCGGCTGAACGGGATGGTCGCGCAGGAGCGGGTCGACCCGGAGATACAGACGCGCATCGCGCAGTACGAGATGGCGTTCAAGATGCAGACGTCGGTGCCGGAGCTGACCGACATGAGCAAGGAGCCGCAGAGCGTCCTCGACCTCTACGGCGTGAAGACGCCCGGCGACGGCTCGTTCGCGTCGAACTGCCTGCTGGCGCGCCGCCTGGCCGAGCGCGGCACCCGGTTCATTCAGCTCTACCACCGGGCGTGGGACCACCACGGCAACATCGAGGGGGCGATGCCCGTGGCCGCCCGGGAGGTGGACCAGGCGAGCGCGGCGCTGGTGCAGGACCTGAAGCAGCGCGGGATGCTGGACGACACCCTGATCATCTGGGGCGGCGAGTTCGGCCGCACGCCGATGGGCCAGGGCAGCGGGCGGGACCACCACATCCTGTCGTTCAGCCTCTGGATGGCGGGCGGCGGCATCAAGCCGGGCATCACTTACGGCGCGACGGACGAACTGGGCTACCGGTCTGTGGAGAACGTGGTGAGCATGCACGACCTGCACGCGACGCTGCTGCACCTGTGCGGCATCGACCACCAGCGCTTCACGGTCAAGTTCCAGGGCCTCGACGCGAAGCTGACGGGCGTCGAGCCCGCCCAGGTCGTACAGGCCATCGTGGCGTAACGACGCGCGCCGCGTGGACCTCGTGTTTGCCAGCGCCGTGCGGCTCGCGGCCGCCATCCGGTCCGGCGAGGTGTCCTCGTCGGAGGTGGTCGAGGCGCACCTGGACCGGATAGAGCGGCACAACCCCGGGCTCAACGCCGTCGTCACGCTCGACGCCGAAGGCGCGCGGACCCGGGCACGGCAGGCGGACGAGGCGCTGGCGCGGGGCGAGAATTGGGG
>DATLHN010000244.1:0-3841 GCA_035539875.1 Armatimonadaceae bacterium | reverse complement strand
GCTGGGAGGCGTGGGAGAAGGCGGGGATGGACGAGCTGCGGGAGGAGGGCGAGTCGCGCACGGCGTTCCTGCTGCGTTTCACGAATTCGCACCCGGGCATGCACACCAACATCGTGGGCACGAAGAGCCCGGCGCACCTGGCCGAGAACGTCGCCGCCGCCGCGAAGGGGCCGCTCCCCGCGGAAGTCTACGCCGAGGCGAAGCGCCGCCTCGACGCCGCCGCAGCGGCGACCGGGTAGCGCGAGCATTCTACGACGGCTCTCCCTCCGCGCGTCAACTTTTCGCGCCGCCGGGAGTCTGACTCGCGGAGGGCTTTCGAATGGCGATAGCGACCGGGCTTTCCGGCAACGAGATGTATTGCCTGCATCTCAAGGGGTTTTCACCGGGCGAGCTGGTGATCGGGAACAGCGTCTACTCGATGGGGTTCGTCGGGACGCTGAGCGCGGGGCTGCAGACGATGGCGGGCGGCGAGGTCACGCCCGTCACGCAGGTCATCCACGACGGGCGCGAGCGGGCGTTCGAGCGCATGACCCACGAGGCGGAGCGCAACGGCGGCGTCGGCATCACGGGCGTCTCCAGCGAGCTGATCTGGCAGGGCGGCAACGTCGAGTTCCTGGCGGTCGGCTCCTGCATCCACCACGAGGGCGCGTCGGCGGAGAAGCTGGCCTTCTCTTCTTCCGCCGACGGCCAGGAACTGTACTGCCAGCTCGACGCCGGGTTCATGCCCGTCTCGTTCGTCTTCGGGAACGTCGCCTACTCCATCGGGATCGGCGGCGGCATCCTGGGCGGGCTGCGGAGCCTGGCGCGCGGCGAGGTGAAGGAGTTCTCGGACATCTTCAACGAGACGCGGCACCGGGCGCTCTGGCGCATCACCGAGGAGGCCCGGCGCAAGAACGCGAACGCGGTCGTCGGCATCCGCACCACCATCCTGCCGTTCGCGGGCATGCAGGAGATGGTGATGATCGGGACGGCGTCGCGCCACCCGGGCCTGCCCGAGACCACCCGCGAATCGCCCATCACCAGTGACCTGACGTGCGAGGAGATGTGGAACGTCATCCACATGGGCTACATGCCCGTCCAACTGGTCCTGGGCGTCTCCGTCTACTCGCTCGGCTTCGTCGGCGGCATCGTCTCCGGCTTCCGGTCGCTGGTGCGCGGGGAGATCGAGCAGATGAGCACCCTGCTCTACGAGGCGCGCGACAACGCCATCCGGCGCATCCGCGCGGACGCCGAACTGTGCGGCGCGGACGACGTGGTCGGCATCAAGACCTACCTCTACAGCCTGGGCAGCGGCATCATCGAGTTCATGGCCATCGGAACGGCGGTGAAGCGGATGGAGGGCATCCGGACGTTCACCGATACCCTCCCCGCGCAGGCCGTGATCCGCGACAAGGACACCCTGTTCAACAGCGCGGGCCACACGCTGGGCGCGAACCTGGGCGAAGCCCGGAAGGTCTGACGCCGCGTTCGCCTACGGCGTCGTCGGCGCATGCCGGTAGAGCGCCGGGACCGCGCCCGCCGCCACCCGGCGAGGGCGACTCATGCAGCACCGCGCCGCCGAGGTCGCGGCAGCGTGCCACTGCGGCGACGAGGTCCCGCACCGTGAGGTAGATACCAGGTGTCGTCCCGCCTGGGCCTGCTCCAACGAGCAGGCTCTGGTTGCGTCCCACCGTGCCATAATCTGCTCGACGTTTGGATACGAAACGCAGGAGGCGAGACGATGATACTGGTGGCAGGAGCGACCGGCACCGTCGGCGGTGAGGTGGTCCGGGCGCTGAAGGCGATGCCCGCCGGGGGCGCGGCGGCGTTCCGCGCGCTCGTGCGACGTTCGGAGGCGGTCCGGGAGATGAAGGCGCGGGGCGTGGACGCCGTGCTGGGCGACCTGAGCGACCCGCAGGAGATGGCGGCGGCGCTCGCCGGGGTGGAGCGTCTGTTCCTGGTGTCCTCCCCGAGCGAGCGGCTGGTCGAGATCGAGAGCGCGGCGGCGGACGCCGCGAAAGCGGCGGGCGTCCGCCAGATCGTCAAGCTTTCCGGCCTCGGCTCGGGCGGGGACTCGGAGGTCGCCTTCATGCGCTCCCACCGCGCCGTCGAGGAGCACGTCGAAGGGCTCGGGGTGCCGTACGTCTTTTTGCGGCCCAACAGCTTCTTCCAGAACTTCCTGGGCAACGCCGGGACGATCCGCGCCCAGAGCGCCTTCTACGCCCCGGCGGGGGACGCCCGCGTCAGCTTCGTGGACGCCGCCGACATCGGCGCGGTCGCCGCGCGCGTCCTGACCGACCCGGTAGAGGCGCACGCGGGCCGGGCGTACGACGTCACCGGCATCGAAGCCCTCTCGCACGACGACATCGCGCGCGCCTTCTCCGACCTGCTGGGCCGCGAGATCCGGTACGTGAGCGTGGAAGACGCCGCCGCGCGGGAGGGGATGATCGGACTGGGGGTGCCGGAGTGGCAGGCGGACGCGGTCGTGGCGCTTTACCGCAGCTACCGGACCGGCGGGGCCTACGCGCGCGTGGCCGACACCGTGCCGCGCCTCGCGGGGCGGCCCGCGCGCACCTTCGCGCAGTTCCTCAACGAGAACGCGGCGGCCTTTGGGTAAGCAGAATCGGCAGTACACCACCTCGGAAGGACGGACAGAGACATGCAGTACGCGAACCTCGGGCGCACCGGGCTGAAGGTCAGTCGCCTGTGCCTGGGCACGATGAACTTCGGCCCGCAGACGACGGAGCCGGACTCTTTCGCCGTGATGGACCGCGCCCTGGAGCACGGGATCAACTTCTGGGACACCGCGAACGTCTACGGGCAGAAGAAGGGCGAGGGCGTCACCGAGAGCATCATCGGGCGCTACTTCGCGCAGGGCGGCGGGCGGCGCGAGAAGGTCGTCCTGGCGACCAAGGTCTACGGGGACATGGGCGACTGGCCGAACACGTCGCGCCTCTCCGCGCTCCACATCCGCCACGCCTGCGACGCCAGCCTGAAGCGGATGCAGACCGACTACATCGACCTCTACCAGATGCACCACGTCTGGCGCGACGCCCCCTGGGACGAGATCTGGCAGGCGATGGAGCAACTGGTACAGCAGGGCAAGGTCCTCTACGTCGGCTCGTCCAACTTCGCGGGCTGGCACGTCGTCAAGGCGAACGAGGCGGCGAAGCGCCGCAACTTCCTAGGCCTGGTCTCCGAACAGAGCCTGTACAACCTGAACGCGCGCACGGTGGAGCGCGACCTGCTGCCCGCCTGCGAGGACTACGGCGTCGGTGTGATCCCCTGGAGCCCGCTGGCGGGCGGCCTCCTCGGCGGCGTGCTCGGCGGGGCGGAAGGGGGACGGCGCGACTCCGAGGGGATGCGCAAGAACGTCGAGAACAACCGCGAGAAGCTGGAGAAGTGGGAGGCGCTGTGCAAGGACCTGGGCGAAAAGCCCGCCGACGTCGCCCTCGCCTGGCTGTTGCACCAGAAGGCGGTGACCGCGCCGATCATCGGCCCGCGCACGCTGGAGCAGCTCGACGGCTCGCTGCGCGCGCTGGAGATCGAGTTGTCCGAGGAGACGCTGAAGAAGCTGGACGAGATCTTCCCCGGCCACAAGCCCTCGCCCGAGGGATACGCCTGGTAGAGACTTCCGGAACCTCTCCCCCGCCCCCTCCCTTCCGAGGGGCGGGGGGAGAGGTGAAAAAACGACGCCCCCGCGCCGGCCGGCGCGGGGGCGTTCGTCGTCTGTGACGTGGCTTAGAACTTGACGCCGAGTTTTGCCTCGGCCTTGATGTCATCCGGGGCCTCGTCGTCCTGCTTATTCTGTGTCACCGAGCCGCCGACAGCGAAGTTCAGCGTGCTGCCGATGGTGTGGTTC
>DATLHN010000243.1:0-2884 GCA_035539875.1 Armatimonadaceae bacterium | reverse complement strand
GGAGGAACGGCCGGGCCTGGTCCGCGCCGCCGTCGAGGCGGATCTCGGCCACGGTCTTGGTCGGCGGACTCCCGCCCGTGGTGACGCGCAGGGTGCCGGACCCGCCGATCCGCTGCTTGCCGCTGAATTGCGGAGGGTCCGGCACCTTGCGCGTCACCACGGGCGGGAGTCCGCCGACCAAGACCGTGGCCGAGATCCGCCTCGACGGCGGCGCGGACCAGGCCCGGCCGTTCCTCCTGCGCTTCGTCGCGACCGGTGAGACCCCTTCCTCCGCGCCGGCACCGCCGACGACGACGACCGGCAGCGGCATGAGGACGATCAACGGCACCGTCACGTACCGAGAGCGCATCCGGCTCCCGGACCCGACGGTGCGCGTGCGACTCGTCCACCCGGCGCGCCCCGGGGTCCGGCTCGCCGAACAGACGCTGACCGCGCCCGCCGCCGGCCCGCCGTACCGGTTCGCGCTGACCTGCGACCCCGCGGACGTCCGCCCGGGCACCACCTACCGGATCGACGCCGAAGTCCTCGCGGGCGGGCTGGTCCGCTTCTTCGGCTCCGCCCCCTACCCGGGCCGGGACTCCGTCGCGATCGTCGCAAAGATCCCTCCCGTGGGGGAAGACCCGGAGACAATGGCCAGCGAGGCGACGGGCGAGGCGCTCTACCGGGAGCGGATCGCCCTGCCCCCCGGCTCGCTGCTAAAGGTCCGCCTCATGGAACAGGGGGCACAGAACGCGATCGTGGGTCGCACGATCCCCGCGAAGAACGGCACGACCCCGTTCGCCCTCTTCTACGACCCGAACCACATAGCCGAGGGCAAAAGCTACGTCGTCACGGCGGCCATCGTCACCCCCGACGGCAGGACTCGCTTCCGCGGCTCGCAGCCGTTCCAGCCCGATACCGCTCTGAAAATCCTGCTCGTCGCCGGCCAGTAGCCCGGCCCGCTAAGCCTTCGCCTCCGGGGGCAGCAGTTCGTCCAGCACCTCGAACGCGTAGCGCAGGTGCGGTATCACGATGCTGCCGCCGATGATCAGCGCGATGTGCATCGCCTCGTGCAGCTCCTGCCGGGTCGCGCCTTCCGTCACGCAGCGGTCCAGGTGGTAGAAGATGCAGTCGTTGCATCGCAGCACCATCGAGCCGACCAGCCCCATCAGCTCCTTGTTCTTGACGCTGATCGCGCCCTCTTCGTAGGCGCTCGCGTCCATCGCGAAGAAGCGGTTGAAGTCCCGGAAGCCCGAGGTCAGGATCTTCTCGTTCATCTCCTTGCGGTACAGGCGCGTCTCCGACGCTTTCTTACGCATGGTGTTGGTCTCTCAGGAGGGTTTCGGTATCAGAAGCAGCGCGGTCGCCGCCGCAATCAGGACGAGCGCGCCGAGGAAGCGCACGGCGTAGACGCGGCGGTTGTCGGTGTCGAGCCAGCCGGGGCGGGCGGCGTTGGCGGCCAGCAGGATCAGCCCCGACGACATCGCGAAGACGTTCACCAGGACCACCGCCCCGCCCGCCCGCTTGAACGCCTCCCCGATGCACGCCACCCCGATGACGAGGAACAGCCCGGTGAGGAACGCGCCCGCCAGCCCGTGGCGATTGGTCAGCGCGGCCCGCACCTCGGCGCGGGTCGCGGGGTTCAGCAGGAGCGCGGGGACGCCGAGCAGGGCGAGCCCCCAAGCCACCAGCACCGTCGCCAGCCGCGCGCCGACGGCGAGGCTCGCCTGGCCGAGCAGTTTGTCCGAAAGCGCGAAGACGGGGACCGTCACCAGCACCATCATCCATACCGGCCGCTCCGTCAGGGCGCGCAGGCGCAGCCGGTCGTTGTAGGCGATGCCGACCGCTCCGACGGTGGCCGCCAGGACGAGCGCGTACACCAGCGGCGTGAAGCGCTCGTGAGGGGGCAGGAGGAGCGCCAGGAAAGGCAGGTACAGGTTCTTCAGCGGCCAGAGCGACCCGACCACCGAGATGTCGGCCTTGTAGACGCTGCGCAGGTAGAGGACGTTGCCGAGCAGGTTCGCCGCCGTCAGCCCGAGCAGCAGGCCCCACGTCGGCGCGGAGAAGTCGGTCTTCGCGAACGCTCCGGGCAGCAGGAGCAGCAGCGGCGAGAGCACGGCCCCGGCGAGCAGCCGGAGCGCCAGGAACGCCGCGGGGGTCGGGACGGCGTAGCGGGACGACCACTTCTGCGCCAGGTCCAACGCGGCGAACGCCACCGCCGAGGCGAGGGCAAACGCGAGCGCGTCGAGGGCTAAGAGGCCGTTTCCCGGGGGCATTCCGGCGTATTGTACCGCGCGACGGGCGGTTCCCGGCCCGGAAACCGCCCGTCGGGGCTACTTTACGGCCTTCGCGACGGCGGCTTCCAGTTCCTCGCCGCTGAGGTTCGCGGCGATGATCTTCCCGTCGCGCCCGACCAGGTAGGTGACGGGGATCGCGGTGACGCCGTACCGCTTGCTGATGTCGCGCGTCTTGTCGTGGACCTGCGGCCAGTTCATCTGGTTCTCGCGGACGAACTTCGCCATCTTCTCGCCCTGCTCGGGGTCGTCCAGAGAGACGCCCACGATCTCGAAGCCCGCATTCCGGTGGCGGCGATACACCTCGCGCACCTTCGGCATCTCGGCGACGCACGGGCCGCACCAGGTCGCCCAGAAGTCCACCAGCACGACCTTGCCCTTCAGATCGGCGAGCGTGCGCCCCCCGTCGAGCGCGATGGCGGGCGGGACCTCGCCCACCTTCGGGACGACCACCACCTTGCGCGGGGCGGCGGTCCGCGCCGACGGGCGGAAGGCCAGCGCGTCGCCCGCGGGGGCTATCTTCCCCACCTCGTAGGTCTTGCCCTCCGCCGGGATCGGCTCGTTCACCGCGAACGCCTCGGCGGCGCGCTCGAACTTACCGGAGCCGTCCA
>DATLHN010000242.1:0-8041 GCA_035539875.1 Armatimonadaceae bacterium | reverse complement strand
CTTGCGGACGGGACCCGCGGCCCTCGCCGTCGTCGATCAGGCGCGCCTCGACCCGGTACCGTCCGACGGGGACGTTGTTCACCTGGAAGTAGCTCCACTCGGTCAGCTTCTTGCGCAGGACGAGGGTCTGGCCGCGGGGGTCCGCTGCGCCTCAAGGACAACAGCGGGCGTCCCGGCAAGGGTGGCCTGGAGCCGAAGGAGGCGGTCGGCGTGGCCAGCGTCCTCTTCCGCTCGGAGAGCGGCGACCCCGGGATTCTGCGCGTCCCGGGCGGGAACATGGAACGACTGTCGCTCACCATCGAGCGCGGGCCGCAGCCGTAGCAAGGAAACGAAGGGAGAGGGACATGGACACGAGGACGATTCTGGTGACGGGCGCGACGGGCGCGCAGGGCGGCAGCGTCGCCCGGCACCTGCTGGCAAGGGGCGGTTACGCGGTGCGGGCGCTGACGCGCGACCCGGACTCCGACCGGGCGCGGGCGCTGCGCGACGCCGGGGCCGAGGTAGTGAAGGGCGACCTGTCCGACCCGGCGAGTCTGCGCGCCGCGCTCGAAGGCGCGGACGGCGTTTTCGGCGTGACGAACTTCTGGGAGCACTTCGGCCGCGAGCGGGAGCACGGAAGGAACCTCATCGACGCCGTGGCGGCGTCGGGCGCGGAGCAGTTCGTCTTCAGCACCCTGCCGCACGCGAAGGCGATCAGCGACGGGGAACTGGAAGTCCCGCACTTCGACATAAAGGCGGAGCTGGAACAGTACGCGCGGGAGCGCGTGCCCGGCGCGACGTTCGTCCACGTGGCCTTCTACTACGAGAACTTCCTGAGCTTCTTCCCGCCGCGCCGGCAGGAAGACGGGACCTTCGTCTTCGGCTTCCCCCAGGGTGACACGCCGCTCGCCGGGGTGGCAGTGGAGGACCTCGGGGGCGTGGTCGCGCCGATCTTCGACCGGCCCGGCGAGTTCCGCGGCCGGACCGTCGGCGTCGTCGGGGACGACCTGCCCGCCTCGGAGTACGCACGCATCCTGAGCCGGGTACTGGGCAAGACCGTCCTCTACCAGCACGTCCCGCGCGAGGTCTTCGCCGCGTACGGGTTCCCCGGCGCCGACGACCTGGCGAACATGTTCGACTTCAACCGCCGCTTCATCCCGGACCGGCGCGCGGACGTCGAGGAGAGCCGCCGCCTGTACCCCGGTATGCAGACGTTCGAGACCTGGCTGAAAGCCCACGCGGGCGACTTCGCGGACGTCATAAAGTAAGGGGAAGAGGAAAAGATGGTTAACAGGAGATCCACGAGAAAAACCACCGTGGCGGCGGCGTTACTGGCCGCCCTCGCCCTCGGCGGCGTCGCCGCCCCGACCCCCGCATCGGCCCAGACCGTATCCGGCATCGCCCTCCCGAGCGGTGCGTCGCCCTTCGAAAACGGCGACGCGGCCTCGCAATTCGACCGTCTGCTCGGCGGCTGGGCGAGGGAGCGGGGGCTGGACCCGCAGGACGGCACCACCAACATCGCCGTGTGGACCGGAGCGGCCTACAAGCCGGGCCGCTCCGCCGCCGCGCGCGCCGCCCTCCAGCGCGGGTTCAAGGCGGCGGGCTACACCTTCGAGGAGTTCCCGAGAGACCAGGTACGGGTCAGCCCGTTCGAAGAGTCGATCGGCCTCGGAGAGGACGGCGGGCCGCTGCATGTCACCTTCTGGAACCAGCAGACCTACTTCGTGGCGACCAGCGACCAGAAGCAGGAGACCATCGTCGGCGTCTGGTTCGACCAGGAGCACGACAAGCGCCTCGTGCTCGCCGTCGCCCGCGCCGGTTTCAAGGGGACGCCGAAGGCCGCGCCCCTCCCGGCGGTCGGCGGGGACGCGATCCTGGTCAGGGACCACAACGACGCGATGAAGGGCATCGCCGGGATCAAGACCCCGGCCTTTCCCGCGATCATCGCGAAGCCGGGCCGCGCCCGGGGATTCGTCAAGGACGGCTCCGGAAAGCCGCTGGTCGGCGCGCGGGTCGTGGTCGAATCCAGCGTCGCGGGCGGCGTCGCCACCAGCGTCACCGCGAAGACCGATGCCAGCGGCTACTACGAGGCGGCCCTGCCGCAGGGCGCGTGCCGGGTCGTCATGAGCGGCCACGTCGTCCGTTACAACGGGCGCACCTACGCCCTGCCGCTGCACCCGGTGGACGGCGAGGCCGAGCACTTCCCCTCCGGCAGGGGGCACGTCGAGCACCTGGTGCTGCGCTCGTGGGGCGTGGCCGACCCGCTGCACGTGGACGAGGACCCGAAGTACGGCGGCTACTACTACGGCGGCTCGGTGCGGGTGATGTGGCTGGTGGACGACATCGGCGCGGGCGGCATGGTGGAGGTGACGCTGACGCCGAGCGGGCCTTTGATCGACGGCGGCAGGGGCCGCCCGCTGGTCTTCCGGCTCGCGAACAAGCACGGGGGCGACTTCAACCTGAACAACATACCGATCGGGCGCTACGTCCTGACCGCGCGCCTGCTCGACGACGGCGAGGCGACCCCGATCCGCGCCGAGAAGGTGCGCGCTGGCGAGGGTGGTCCGGCGGACAGTCTCACGGTAGACTTTCAGGCGAAGTCCACCGCGCAGGTGTTTACCAACTCCGGCGGCATCGAGCGCTTCGACGTGGTGCTCAAGTTTTAGATCACGCCCTCCCCCGCGACGCGGGGGAGGGGCTCTTCGAGGAAATCATACGCATGCACAAAGAGACACGGACCGGGTTGCGCCTCCTGGCGGCGGCCCTTCTGACGACGCAGCTTTTCGGGGGCGCTCTGACGACGGGCGCGCCCGTTTTTGCCGTTCCGCAGGAGGCGGCGGCGTCCTCGCAGACGACGGGGGTCGCCCTGCCGGGCGGTCCGGTGCGCCGTGAGGATGCCGGCCTGCCCGCGGGCTTCGGGCGGCTGCTCGCCTCGGTGGCGAAGGAGATCGACCTGCCCGCCGCCGCGCCGGGCGGCGGCGGCGCGGAAGTGCTGTTCTGGACGCTCAAGCCGGGCCGCGCCAAGTTCACGCGCACCGCGGTCGAGGGAGCGCTCCAGGAGGGCGGGTACAAGGTCGCCGCCGTCAACAGTGACGACCTGCGCGAGACCAACCCGTTCGACGAGAGCTTCGGTCTCAGCGGCGACAACAGTGCGGTCGGCCTGGGCTTCGGCGACCGCGTCAGCTACTTCACGGCCAAGAGCGCCGAGAAGCGCCGCACGCTGGTGGGGGCCTGGATCGAGAGCGAGAAGCGCCTCATCCTCGCCCTCGCGCCGGTCGAGTACCGCGAGGAGGCGAAGGACCTCCCGCTGCCGGAGGTCGCCTCCGGGCCCGGCGTAATCGCGGTGAAGGACATCCGGGACGCGATGAAGGGGATCGCGCCGCCGAAGCCGCCCGCCTTCCCGAAGCTGGCGAAGAAGCCGCGGACGCTCCGCGGGGCCGCGCTCGACGCCGCCGGGAAGCCGCTCGCGGGGGCGCAGATCATCGTGCAGGCCAGCGCGGCGGGCGGCTTCCGCACCGACGTCCGCACCCGCACCAACGCCCAGGGCGTTTACGAGATGCCGCTCCCGGTGGGCGTCGCCCAGGTCGTGAACGCCGACTGCGCCGTGCGGTACAACGGCAAGTCCTATCTGTTGCCGCTGCACCCCGCGGACGGAGAGCGGGAGCATTTCAACTCGCAGCAGGGGCACGTCGAGAACTTCACGCTCCGCACCTACGGCCCCGCCGGACCCGATACGGCGCAGAGCCCGCAGCACGGCTACCTCTACTACGGCGGGTACGTCCGCGCCGTCTGGTTCAGCCAGGACATCCCCGACGACGGCACCATCGAGGTCACGCTGAGCCCGAGCGGCCCGCTGATGGGCGGCGTCACCCCGCGGACGCTCGTGTTCCGCTTCCCGAGCAAGGGCGGTGAAATCTTCCTGAACGACGCCCCGATCGGGCGCTACACGCTGAAGGCACGCTTCCTGGACGGCGCGGAGTCGCTGCCGCTGCGCGCGAAGAAGGTCTTCGGCGAGAGCGAACTGAGCGCGTCGCTGCCCGTCGAGTTCGACCCGAAGGAAGGCAGCCTCGCCTCCCTCGGCCAGAGCGGCGTGAAGCAGTTCGACATCATGCTCCAGCCGTAGCCGGCGCTGTGGCGAGCGCGCATTATCTGCCGGGCGGCGGGAACCTTCCCGCCGCCCGGCCTGTTACATCGGCGGACTCTTTCTCCGAAAGGCTGACCGATCTCATGGCAGACACCACCAGCAACCTGCCCGCCGCGGCGGCGGGCACCTTCACCCTGGGCGGCGACATGACCGTGCGGCGCATGGGCTTCGGCGCGATGCGCATCACCGGCAAGGGTATCTGGGGCGACCCCGCGGACCCCGAGAACGCCCGCGCGCTCCTGCGCCGCGCGGTGGAGCTGGGCATCGACTTCATCGACACCGCCGACTCCTACGGACCCGAGGTCTCCGAGCGTCTGATCGCCGAGGCTCTGTACCCGTACCCCGAGGGACTGGTCATCGCGACCAAGGGCGGGCTGACGCGGCACGGGCCGGACGTCTGGAAGCCGGTCGGGCGGCCCGAGTACCTGCGCCAGTGCGTCGAGATGAGCCTGCGCCGCCTGAAGGTCGAAACGATCGACCTGTGGCAGCTGCACCGCATCGACCCGCAGGTACCCGTCGAGGACCAGCTTGGGCTCGTGAAGGAGATGCAGGCCGAGGGCAAGATACGGCACTTCGGCCTTTCCGAGGTGTCGGTCACCGAGGTCGAGAAGGCGCGGGCGCTCCTGCCGGTCGTCTCCGTCCAGAACCTTTACAACGTCGCCGAGCGCAAGGCGGAGCCGGTGCTGGAGTACTGCGAGCGCGAGAACATCGGGTTCATCCCCTGGTTCCCGGTGGCGGCCGGGGAACTGGCGCACCCGGGCGGCAAGCTAGACGTCATCGCGAAGAAGCTGGGCCTGACGGTCGCGCAGGCCGCGCTCGCCTGGCTGCTCAAGCGATCGCCGGTCATGCTGCCCATCCCCGGCACGTCCTCCATCGCGCACCTGGAGGAGAACACCGCCGCCGCGCAACTCGCGGACCGGATGGGGGACCACGACTTCCAGGCCCTCCTCGACGCCGTCCGCTCCTGACGCGCGAAGAGGCCCGGGGAGACTTTCGCCTCCCCGGGCCTTTTCGTTTATCCGTTAGTCGGCTTGAACGTCGCCTGATCGGAGCTGCCGTTGCCCATCTTCAGGACGGGCTTGCCGTCCGCGTCGGTCATCTGCCAGCGGTAGAGCCGGACGTTGGCCCGCATCTCGTCGGCGGTCATGGCGCGCTCGAAGTTCTTGTGGGCGAGCTTCGTGTCTACGCCCTTGTACTTGCCGCCCGTGGGCCGCAGGACCACGAGGTCGCCGTCGAAACTGGCCTTCCCCTCCTCCCAGGTGTAGGCCTGGAGGCCCCAGTCCCCGGCGCGGGACTGGCTGTAGCCGTGCAGCTTGTACGTGCCGTCCGGGTTGAACGTGATCATGGTCGCCTGCTGAGCGCCGTCGCCGACGTACGCGCCGCTCTGGCTCCAGAAGGTGCTCGCGCTGATGCGCGTTGAGCGCCAGGTCGGGCCGATCAGCGACGCCGGGGCCTTCGCCACCTGCGGCGCGCCGCCGCCCGCCAGCCGCGCCCAGACCAGGATCTGCGACGTCTTCGCGTCGATCCAGTAGCCCAGCAGGCGCTTGCCGGTCTTCGGGCTGCGGGCGTAGAAGTGGCGGATCGGCCCCGCGGGGTTGTCCTTCTGGATGGCGCCGACCTCGTCGTAGGCGTAGCCCGCGGCGCGCAGCGCGGCGATCAGCTTCTGCTTCGCGGCGGCGTGGGACGACGGCGCGCCCGGCTTGTCGAAGTCCCAGCCGAGCACCTCGCCGTCCTCGATCCGGCCGTTTCCGAACTCCTTGGCGTCGCCCTGGATCGGCTCCAGCAGCTTGGCGACGGCGGGCAGGGCCCCGTTGACCCGCTCCATGCCGGCGGGCAGGGCGATGGCGGCGGCCCGGGAGTCGCGGGCGGGCGCGGTGTCCGGCTCCTGGGCAGCCACCGCGGGCTTCGCGGAAAGGGCGAGCGGGGCGGCGACCATCGAGAAACCAGCGACGGCGGCGAAGGCGAGGGCGGCGGCGCGGGAAGCGGCGGCGGTCTTGTGGGCGGTGCGGGTCATTGCGTTCTCCTTGGCGGGGTCCCTGACGCGGCCCCTTGCGTTTCGTGATGACCCCATCGTAGGCCGACGCCGTTAGCGCTCCGTAAACAGCCGCGTGAACGCGAAAAAAATCAAGAGTTATTCTCGCCGCCCGCGAAAGCGGCCAGCGCCGCCCGCGCCTCCTCGACCGCCCGGTCGGGGGCGAGCAGGCTCCCCGCGGCCACGGCGGCGTCGAACAGATGGTCCCCGAACGTGGCGCGCGCCGCGGCGACCGCCAACTCGTGCTCGCCGCGTTCCCCGGGGGAGAGCGGGATGCCGGTCCGCGCCCGGTAGGCCGCCGCCGCGCCCCACAGGCGGGCCGCCGCGGGGAGCAGGTCGCCCCGGCCGCCCGTGGCCAGTGCGGCGGCGCAGCCTTCCAGCGTCTGCGCGAGCGAGCCGAGGTCGCCCACCTCCAGGAACAGGCGCAGAGCCTCCGAGAAGTGCGCCGCCGTCTCGGCGGTACGGCCCTCCCGCCCGGCGAGGAGGGCGAGGCCGCCCAGCCCGGTGGCAAGGGTATGCAGGTTGCCCGCGCCGCGGGCGAGCGAGACGCCTTCCTCGTACCAGGCGCGCGCCGCCGCGGCGTCGCCCTGCCGGTCGGCGACCGACGCCAGGTTGAAAAGCTGCGCGGCGCGCGGCGGCTGTCCCAGGGCGCGGCGCAGGGCGACGCTCTCCTCGTGGAACGCGCGCGAGGCGGCGACGTCCCCAAGGTCCCAGGCGAGGACGCCCAGGCTGTTGAGTACGTTGGCGGCCCCGTCCAGGTCGCCCGCGGCCCGGCGGAGCGCCAGCGCCTCCTCGTAGCCCGCCCGCGCGGCGGCGTAGTCGCCCTCGTCCTGCGCCACGATCGCGAGGTTCTGGAGGCACATGGCGACGTTGAGAGGGGTGCCCGCGGCACTCCGCATCCCGGCGAGCGCTTCCTCCAGTAGCGGGCGGGCGGCGGCGGTGTCGCCTTGGAGGCGGGCGAGGCACCCCGCCCCGTGCAGCGCGGCGGCGCGGACGCGGCGCGACCCTTCGTCGGGCGGGGCGGCCAGGACGCGCTCCAGATGCCGACGTCCCTCGGCGAAGTGGCCGCGAAGCATCCAGAAGCGCCAGACCGACGCCGCGATGCGCAGTCCCACTGCGTGGTCGCCCCTGCCAGGATCGGCGGCGGACCGTTCGAGCGCCGCGCGCAGGTTCGGGTGCTCCCGCTCCAACCGCTCCAGCCAGGCGACCTGGTCGGGTCCGCGCAGCCCCGGTTCGGCACGCTCCGCGAGATCCGCGTAGAACGCGGCGTGCCGGCGCGCCAGCTCTTCCGCCTCGTCCGGGGGCAACTGCTCCTCGGCGAACTCTCGCAGCGTCTCCAGCATAGCGAAGCGGTACGCCTCCACGTCGCCGTCCGCCGCCGGGCGGGCGGTCACCAGGGAGCGTTCCCTGAGTTCGGTCAGGTGGGCCAGCGCCGCGCCGTCCCCGTCGCCGGTCACCCCGGCGGCGGCGTCCAGCGTCCAGCCGCCGCGGAAGACGGAGAGGCGGGCGAAAAAGCGGCGGGCGTCCGCCGGCAACTCCTCGTAGCTGGACTCGACGGCGGCGCGCAGGGTCCGGTGGCGGGGAGGTAGGTCGCGGCGGCGGGCCACCAGCAGGTCGAAGCGACGCTCCAGCCTCTGGAGCGTCTGGGCGGGCGTCAGGGTCTCGGCCCACCCGGCGGCCAGCTCGATGGCGAGCGGGATGCCCTCTAGTTTCTCGCAGAGCGCGGCGACCGCAGCGGCGTTCCGCGCCGTTAACTGGAAGTCGTTGCGGGCAGCCTGCGCCCGGTTCACGAACATCTGGACGCTGGCGAACTCCAGGAGGCGGGCGGGCGTCCCCGGATGCGCGGGCGTGGCAAGCGGCATCAAGGGGAACTCCCGCTCTCCCGC
>DATLHN010000241.1:0-2037 GCA_035539875.1 Armatimonadaceae bacterium | reverse complement strand
GACGCGGTACCGCGCCGCGCTCGCGGCCGCGGATACGAAAGCGTTCCGACCGACCGGCCTTTCCCGCGCCGACTACCTGCAGCTGATCGCGGGCGGCGTGCGCGAACGCGGGCGTGCTGTACTGGAACTCGGCCTTGCGGTACGGGTCGACGATCGCGCCGTCGGCGTGCTGGCGCTTCTTCCAGAAGTCCACGCCGCCCGCGATCAGCTTGAGGTAGTCGCCGCGCGAAAGGCCGGTCGGGCGGAACGCACGCGCGTCCGCGGCGGCGAGCGCGGCGCGGTACCGTTTCAGCAGGTCGGCGGTCGGGTCCGGCCAGGTCGCGACCGGCCCCCACGTGCTCGCGGGAACGACGCGGGCGACCTTCCGGCGCGTGACCCGCGGCGTCGATGCCGATGCGGCTTCCGCGGCCGGTTCGAGCGTCAGCGCGTTGACGACCCAGTTGTCGTCGGGCGAGCGGAACGTCAGGTCGAGGGCGGCCGTTCCCGCCGGGACGGTGACGACTGCCTCCAGCGTGACGAACTCTCCCGCCTCCGGCCGCAGCACCGGAAGCGCCCCCGCTCCGGGGACCGACACCTCCGTGGCGTGGTCGCCGTAGTCCGTGTCCCCGGCGATGACCGTGAGGCGGCAGCGCCCCGTCGGCGGCGCGTCGATGCGGAAGACGCGCGGGCCGCGCGCGAAGACGAAGTCGCGGCGCAGGGCGTCCGGTGCGCCCCGGTCGCGCCCCAGCAGTTCGGGCGCGCCCGCGCCGCCTATCCAGCCGTATCCCCGCTCCGGGCTATACACGGCCTCCGGCCCGACGCCGACCGCGACGTACCCCGGCTCGACCGCCGTCGCCGTCCCGAAGTCGAACCGCCGCGCCGACGCCTTCTCCTGCGCGGCCGTCGCGGCCGGTAGGGCGGCGTTCATCGCCGCCCCGAGCGCCGCCGTCAGGATGGCGCGACGCCTGATCTGATTGGTGCTCACTCCGAACCATCCTCCTCGCCGTCGGCCCGCCGTCCGGAACCGCCGCGCGCCCGCGCCTCGCGATCCGCTCCTCCGGTCACGCCAGTCTGGCGATCAGGCGGACGCTGTGCTCCCAGGGAATATGTCCAACAACCCGTTTGACTATTTGCTCGTCGGGTCAGGCGTACGCGTCTGGCATCGTCTTAGATGGAGGTCCCGGCTGCTACTGTTCGAGCCCGTCTGCGCGGGCTCCCGATATTGCGAGCGGTAGCTGTTAACCGGACACGCCTCCGGGTCCTTCACCCGGTCCAGCAAGACGCAATTGTGGAACCAGGGAATATGTCCAGCAACCTGCTGGACAATTGCCTCGTCGGGCCATGCCTGCGCGAAGGAACGCATGTAAAGGAGGATGTCCTGACCGATCTGCCAGTACAGCAGCACCAGCTCGCGGTTGACCGCGAGCGCGGCGCGGACCTGCGCCCTGCGGATTCGCTCCTTCAGTCCGGCAAGGAACGCCTCGTAATCCGGAGGCAGCAGATCACTCGCCAACACTCGCCCTCCCCGCTAGCCGTACTGTTGGTGTCACCGAGAGCCCACTTAACGATCGCCTCGACCGTCTCCTCCCCGGCTGCGCATCGGAAGGACGATCGCCGGGTCAGCGCGCGACGCCGCGCGCGGTTTCCGTGCCCCTCTCGCCGAACACCTTCACCTCGTAGAGAGTCGGCGGGTACCAGTTGTTGGGGTTGTTGTGGAGGACGGCCCGGCGGACGTTGACCCGCACGTGGCGCGCGAGGGGCGCGTCCGGCAGCAGGTCACTGCTGAAGCCGTAGGTCTTGCTGACGATCGTGTCGTTCGCGTCGGTGCGGTCGAGCAGGACGCGCCACTCCTTGCCGTCCAGGCTGCCCTCGATGGAATACTCGTAGTACGCCTCCGAGCCCTTGTGGAGGTGCCACGAGATCTGCACGTTCCGGACCCGGGAGGCGGCTCCCAGGTCGGTCGTCACGGAGAACGGCCACGTCTTCTCGTCGCTCTGGAAGGCGCTCGCGTAGTCCCCGTCGAACGCGCGGCCGGACTCGTGGCCCGCGCGGCCCGGG
>DATLHN010000240.1:0-9169 GCA_035539875.1 Armatimonadaceae bacterium | reverse complement strand
ACGCTGTGGCGGATGCCCGCCTCCGCGTCGCCGTCGAGCATCCGGCGCATGAGGCTTCGGCCCACGCCCCTCCCCCGGTACTCCGGAAGGACGAAGAGGTTCGCCACCCAGGAGCGGTCCGGGTGCGTCCGGATGCTGCGTACCCAGCCGACGGGTGAATCGCCGTCGAAGGCGGCGTACAGGCGGACGTCGGACGCTTCGGCCCCGCCCCCGAGGTCCCGCGGCAGGATCTGGCGCGCGCCCGCCGCCTTCGCCACCGCCTCCGCGTCCCGCGCGTCCACCACGCGGCGGAGGGGGCACTCGTCCCCTATCTCCCCCAGCCGCCGCACGACCGGTAGGACGAAGTGCGGCTCCCGGCGTTGGAGACGGTATCCCGCCGCCTTGAACGCCGCGATCGCCTCCGTCTCCCGCTCCACCGGCTCCACCATCAGGCAGAGGAAGTAGCGGCTCCCGAGCGACGCGCCCGCCGCGATCTCCGTGGCCGCGTCGGGGGTCACGTCCCAGGCGATAAGTTCGGGGCGGCGCGTGTAACGCCGCGATATGGCTTCGAGCGGCGGGGCGTCCGCGAGCAGGAAGGCGCGGGGGGCGACCCGCCGGGCCGGGAAGGGGTAGGTGAGGCTTCGGGTCGCGCCGAACCCCTCGGCGAAGACCTCCGCGCACTCCGCGAGCGTCAGCCCGTCCGACGCCTCCTCGTTCGCCATGGGACGTGTCCTCCGGTGGTCAGCGCCGCGCCGCCGCGCGCAACTGGTCTACGTTCGGCTTCTCGCCGTAGACGCCGCCGGTCTCGGGCGCGGGCAGGCGCGGGCGGCTGCGCTCCGGGGCGTCCTCGCAGTACCAGCGGTTGCGGGCGAAGGTGAAGGTTTGCGGCGCGGTGCCGGGGCCGACGTTCACGCCGCCCTCGGCCCAGTTCGCGGACCGGAAGACGACGACGTTCTCGGCGAAGACGCCCCGGCGGCAGGGGACGTACCCGGGGGCGCGCGTCTCCTGGAGGATGCGGATGGCCCAGCGCCCGGGGCGGAGGAGGGTGTTGCCGCGCACCGTAGCGCCGTCCACGCCGACGAAGGCGATCGGTGCCTGCGCGCCGATAAAGGTGCAGCCCTCGACCGTGATGTCCTTCGCCTCCCAGCGCTCCCCGCCCGGCCAGGAGGCGAGCGGCGGGCGAAAGAACTCTAGACCCGTGCTGCCGCCGATGTTGACCGCGCGCGACCCGGCCCGCTCGAACCGGCAGCGGCGGACGGTGACGTCGCGGCAGCCGCCCTTGGCCTGGACGCCCGCGCTGCGCTCCTCGTCCGTGTGCCGGAGCGTGCAGCCCTCGATGACGCCGCGGTGGCAGCCGACCATGTCGATGCCCTGGCCGCCGACGCCCCAGTTCTCCACGACGCAGCTTTCTAATCGGAAGTCGTCGATGCCGGAGAGCTTGATGCCGTCCCAGTTGCCCGGCTTTCCGACGCTGACGTCGCGCACGGTGATGCGTCGCAGGGTGAGGTGGTGCGAGGGGCGCGCGTAGTCGCCGCCGTCGTCGATGTTCAGACCGTTGCCGGACGCCCCGGCGAAAACGAGGTCGCGCAGCTCGACGTGCGCTATCTTCGAAAGCTGCATCCCGGAGCCGCCGCCCGTGATGACCGGCGGGCGCTTCGGGTCCGCCGCCGCGAGGACGATGGGCGCTCCCGCCGCGCCCTTCAGGTCGCTCAGCGATATGCCGCCCCGGTACTCGCCCGGCGCGAGGAGCACGGTTGTCCCCGGCGTCGCGCCCGCCGCGAGCGCCCGCCGCAGTTCGTCCGCCGTCCGTACCGTCACCGTCGCCCCGTTGCGCTGTCCGTACGTCTTCATGACTATCCGGTTTCGCGCAGGACGCCCTTTCCCCTCCCCGGGCCTGGCGGCATCTTGCGTGGTACAGGTCGGCGCGGTCCGGTTACTCAATTCGTTTCGGAAACGTGTTGCCATCGCCCGAAGGGGCGGTGCATCAAGTAGGGGCGGGCAACGCCATCTGGATTTACCTGTAGGAAGGACCGAACCTTCTTAAGGTATTGTCGTCCACAATTCCGGCATGTCAGCAGTTGGCTACCATGGCGCCATCCTTCGAACTTATAGTTGGACTTTCCCGAGTGCCCACACCGGCAGGGTGGATACTCGGGTATCCACCAGTCCAACCCTGCGATGACGAGTCGCGGCCCGCCGTAGCTGACCGCGATTCCGCTGACGAATCCGATTGGATAGCCGATCGCCCCCACGTACTCAGCCAGAACTAATGCACCAGCGATTCCACATCCGAGCCAGAATATGCCCCAGAAAAGTTCGATGCCCGTGAATCCGGCTGACGTTCTCCGAATTCTATCGGAGACTTGAGACTGCATCATTCCACCCGTCTTCTAGGACCTGTCCACGAGCGGCATATTCAAATGCCGCCATTGCGGCGAAACCAAGCGTCCGGACGCCGGTACGCCCCAGGGGTGTCGGACCAGTACTGAGAGTATTTCCTTTTGTAAGATCTCCCGACTTCATAAACCCGGTACTCGACGGCCACAGCGCGCGCAACCAGCCTTTGTCGTTAACCAGGGCTCGTCCTCGATCTATTGCGAAAGTATAAGACCGTATTTGGCGAATTCATCTGGGGAAAGCGTCTTTTGACCGATCTCATAGAGTAAACGGAATCCCCAAGTCACTTTTGTATCAATACCTGAGTTCCACCATTGGAGCAGGGATAATGGTTTTTCAGCCCCTGGAAAGGGAATACGCCCGGTCGCCATACCGCCTAGCTTAAGCCCCCCCGCCCAAGCCAGGGCATCCACTCCTATGGTGCCAAAGGCAACTGAGGTCTTAAAACCAGGCTGGCATTTATACGTTCCTGCGTCGTACAGGCTGAATGCCTGATTTAGGTGGCTTAGGCCAGGGAAACTCCACACTGCCGTCGAAAATCCAGCCCAACCAGTGGCAAGGCCCTGGCTCCACACGTCTCCACCGAACTCCAGGTACGGCGACAGCCCGAGCGGGTCGGTGAAATTAACTGGATCGCCCCCAACGTAGGCGAACAGGTTCAGCCCGCCCGCAAGCCCGATCGGGTCCTCGCTGAGGAACCTGCCGGTGTGCGGGTGGTAGTAGCGGTACCGGGCGTAGTACAGGTCCGAGCGGTCCGGCTCCATCCCCGCCCACCGGGATTGGGTCATGTCGGTGCCTGCGGGCTGAGCGTCCAGGAGTTGACCGTACGGGGCATAGACGAGTTCACCCTGCTCGCCGCCACCGTCGGCTGCTCGCACTCGCCGCCGCGGCCGGTCGCGAACCGGAGAGCGCCACTCTCACTCTTTGAATTACACCTTCGGTAATAAGCGGGTCAAACGAATCTCAACGGCACCATAGCCAGACATGACATCCTCGGGGTATCCGCTTGCTAATGCGCAATCAATAGGCTCGACCGCGACGGGCGGTGCGTTCAGATTTTTCCGATTGTAGGTAACGAGGAAACACTCTTCCGGACGGCTTGGGTTCTCATGGAGGAACTTTGGCAGAGGCCATTTCTCACTCTCCCAATTATCAATGGAACCAATGATAGGCCACTCCCCGTTCAGCAAACCTAATGCCCCCACAAGGCGGATCAAGACGGGTTCCGTGGGGTTAAGTTGGCAGGCGACATCAGACGTAGGTACCACCTCGTGTCTCGGGCCAAAGAAATACCCCAGGATTATGGAGCCAGCGGATGAGCAGGCGACGACCCCCACTGCAAAGCCGCCGTCCCTCAGAGGTACAGCAAACACATCCGATTCTCTGTAGTTCTTTTTTCTTCTTGCCATCAGAAGCCCAAAGGTCCTGTTCCCAATTTCGCACCTTCGCTCATATAATGCGCTCTACGCGGGTTACGCGGGCTGATGCCGCGTATCTTGTTGTACGGAGCTGCGATATGGTCATAGATCATCTGCTCGCGCCCTCGAAGTGCCGCCATATTGTAAGGGACTTCCATATCAAGCATGAATTCGAAGTCTTTTAATTCAGGGTCCAATGCGTGCTCTCCTCTACGTCTGAAGAGGTCACTGGTACGACCAGTTCGAACGATCTGATCGGTACCAGGATCGAGAAGAAGATAGGTACCTGGTTTTCGTGGTACGGCAGTTCCAGACGAACACGTGTTGTGTACCCACGCCCCGCCCCGGGCGTTTCCGACGAAGTAGGTGTGGGTGCCCTCGACTTCGAAGTTGTAGACCGCGACGCCTTCCGAATGCCGCGAACGCGAAACGCTCTGGACAACGAGGTTCTTCGGGCCAGCGCGCGTGACGATCTCGCTGCCGATGCCGACCTGGCCTAACTCGACCCAACCGCGGCCCTCGACGAAGAAGGGGTGCTCGGAAGTGGCGGTTATCGTTTCGGCAACCTTGCCGGTCGTCGGGTCCGCAAGGGCGGCGGAGCGCTGGGAGGCAAAGGACATCGCGGTTTCACGCGGGACGCCCTTTCCCCTCCCCCGCCGCCGGGCTATAATGAGCACACCAGAACGACGCGGCGGGCTGCCGACACCGGCACGCCCGCCGCGCCGCGCGAAGGAGAGTGCGAAACTCGTGGCATCGGCAGCAGCAGGCAGCACCAGGGCACCCTGGCAGAGGAGCATTGATAACGGCGCGCTCCGCGCCGAGCACGTCGGCCAGGAAGTCACCGTCAACGGCTGGGCGCACTCCGTGCGCGATCACGGCGGCGTCGTCTTCATCGACCTGCGCGACCGCACCGGCCTCGTCCAGGTAGTCGTGGACCCCACCCGCGTCCCCGGCTCCGAGCAGGCGCACGCCGAGGCGCAGAAGGTGCGCTCCGAGTTCTGCCTCACCGTCACCGGGCGCGTCGCCCGCCGCCTGGACGGGATGGAGAACCCGAAGCTCGCGACCGGCGAGGTCGAGATCGAGGCGGGCAGCCTGACCATCCTCAACGCCGCGCGCCCGCTGCCCTTCCCGGTGGACCAGGAGAACGGCGCGATCAACGAGGAACTGCGCCTGAAGTACCGCTACCTCGACCTGCGCCGCCCCGCCATGTACGAGAAGATGCGCCTGCGCCACGAGATCGTCCGTCGGGTACGCGAGTACATGTACGGCAACGACTTCCTCGAGGTCGAGACTCCGATGATGACCAAGTCGTCGCCGGAGGGAGCACGCGACTACCTGGTGCCTTACCGCCTCCAGCCCGGGCTTTTCTACGCGCTGCCGCAGGCCCCGCAGCAGTACAAGCAGCTCCTGATGGTCGGCGGCCTGGAGCGCTACTTCCAGATCGCCAAGTGCTTCCGCGACGAGGCGCAGCGCGCCGACCGCCAGCCGGAGTTCACCCAGATCGATCTGGAAATGAGCTTCGCCACCCAGAACGACGTCCTGAACCTGGTCGAGGGGATGATGGTCGACGTCGTCGGCGCGTTCACGGACGTCACCGGCAAGAGCGTCGCGCAGACTCCCTTCCCGCGCATCCCCTACGACGAGGCGATGCGCCGCTTCGGCACCGACAAGCCGGACATCCGCTTCGGCCTGGAGCTGGTGGACTGCGCCCCGCACCTGGCGACGACCGAGTTCGCCGTCTTCCGGACCGTGCTGGAGAACGGCGGGCAGGTGAAGGCGGTCCGGTACCCCGGCGGCGCGAAGCTCGCGCGCTCGGGCATGGACGAGCTGGTCGAGAAGAGCAAGGAGTTCGGCGCGAAGGGCATGGCCTACTTCCTCGTGGACGACGAGGGCAAGGCGTCGCGCGGGCCGGTCGCCAAGTTCCTCTCCGAGGACGAGAAGGCCGCGCTCATCACCGCCGCCGAGGCGGAGCCGGGCGACCTGGTGGCTTTCATCGCGGACTCCCCGGAGACGACCGCGAAGGTGCTGGACCGGCTGCGCCGCCTGATCGGCGAGCGGCTCGGCCTGATGGGCCGCGACAGGCTGGCCTACTGCTGGATCACGGACTTCCCGGTCTTCGCCAAAGACGAGGAGACCGGCGGGTGGACGTTCGAGCACAACCCGTTCGCCATGCCGCAGGAGGGCCACATGGAGTGGATCGACTCCGACCCGGCGCGGATGCGGGCCTACTGCTACGACCTGGTCTGCAACGGCTACGAGGCGGCGTCCGGCGCGGTCCGCATCCACGTCCCGGAGGTGCAGGTCGCCATCTTCCACAAGATGGGCCTCTCCGACGAGCAGATCCGGGCGCGGTTCGGGCACATGCTGGACGCGTTCGCGTACGGCGCGCCGCCGCACGCGGGCATCGCCCCGGGCCTGGACCGGCTGGTGATGCTGCTGACCGACGACGACAACATCCGCGAGGTCATCGCCTTCCCCAAGATGGGCGGCGGCTACGACCCGCTGATGGACAGCCCGGCCCCGGTCGAGCAGAAGCAGCTCGACGAGCTTGGCCTGATCGTCAAGCCGCCCGCGAAGCAGGGGTAATCAACGGCGCGAGGAGGCGCGGAAGATATGAGCAATTGGCAGGCGCGCCCGGAGGAGTGGCGCGCGCGGTACGAGCGCGACGGCTACCTCGTGGTGGAGGACGCGGTGGAGCCGTCGCTGCTCACCGCCCTGCGCGACGGGCTGGAGGAGATCGAGGCCGCGTTCAAGGCAGGGACGCTCCCCGGGTCGCTGGCCCGCCATATCTCCCGCGAGCGCGATCGCACGCGCGGCTCGCTCGCCGGTCAGGTGGACAGCGACGCCATCTCCAACATCATGGAGCTGCCGCTGTTCGCGCCGGTCTTCCGCGATTTGATCGCCTACCCGCGGGTGCTGGACGTGCTGGAGGCCCTGTTCGGCACCCCCGAGTTCCACTTCCACAACTACAAGTGCATCTGCAAGATGCCGGGCAACGAGGCGCCGTTCGCCTGGCACCGGGACCTGCCCTACCTGCTGCACACGTCGCCGAACCTCATCACCTGCATGCTCTGCGTCGACCCTATGACCGCCGAGAACGGCGCGACCGTGGTCTGCCCGGGTACGCATCGCGTTGCCTCGGAGGACGTGCGCGACGCCGACCGGGACATGCCCGAGTCGGAGGTGCCCGCGCAGCGGGTGACGGTCGAATGCCCGGCGGGCTCCGCCGTCCTCTTCCACGTCAACCTCATCCACGGCGGCGGCCCCAACCGCAGCACGCAAAAGCGGCGCAACGTCATCGGCATCTGGGCCGGGCCGGACGCCCACCCGACGACCCCGGCGCGCTACGCCTACCACGGCGTGATGCCGCGCAGCGCGGACCCCGCCCGCCGCCAGCAGATCCGGATGACCTTCGGCGACGCCGCTTCCGGGTAGACGGCAGGAGACCCGCCCCCTGCTATATAGCTGGCGCAGGAAACGGGCGGGCGGGCGGCGAACAGTCCGGACACGATGCGACGAATCGCGATACGGGGCGCGGGGCTGCGCCCGCGGGCCGTACTCCCGGCCCTTACTGTGCTGCTTTCCCTGCTTTCCGCCGCCGCTGCCGACACCACCGCCGCTTGCGCCGCACAGAAGCCCATGAACCGCGACACGATGAGCGACACCTGGGCGGCGACCGACGCCCTCGGCCGCACCCTGCCCGGAAGCGCCGAGTGCGGCCCGCCGAAGCCTGACCGCACGGTCGGCATCTTCTACTTCCTGTGGCAGGACCGGCTGCACGACCCGGGCAAGCTCTACGACAACACCCGGCTCCTCGCCGCCAACCCCGCCGCACCGGCGTTCGGGCCGATCCACGCGTTCCACTGGTGGGGCGAGCCGCACCTGGGCTACTACTACGCCAGCGACCCGTTCGTCATCCGGCGGCACGCGCAGATGCTCGCGGACGCCGGGGTGGACGTGGTCTTCTTCGACGTCACCAACGCGATCACGTACACGGACACCTACCTCGCGCTCTGCCGTGAATACGCGGCTATCCGCAAGGCAGGCGGAAAGACCCCGCAGATCGCGTTCCTTACCAACTCGAAGAGCGCGCAGACGGTACAGAAGCTCTACGACGACTTCTACGGGAAGAACCTCTACCCCGAGCTGTGGTTCCGCTGGAAGGGCGGCAAGCCCCTCCTCCTCGCGTCGGAGGAGGGACTCTCCCCCGAGGTGAAAGAGTTCTTCACGCTGCGCCGGTCCTGGGCGTGGTCGAACCCGGGCGGCTGGTTCGGCGACGGCAAGGACAAGTGGCCGTGGCTGGACACCCACCCGCAGGCGTACGGCTGGCACGAGAGCAAGGACCGCCCCGAGCAGATCAGCGTCACCGTCGCGCAGCACCCTACCACTAACATCGGGCGCAGCTTCCACGCGGGCAAGATGCCGCCGCCCGCCGAGCGCGACCCGGCCGCCGGCCTGTGCTTCGCGGAGCAGTGGGAGCGCGCGCTCCAGGTGGACCCGGAGTTCCTCTTCATCACCGGCTGGAACGAGTGGATCGCGCAGCGGTTCGTCGCGGGCAAGGGTAGCGGGCAGGAGTTCATGGGACGGCGTCTGAACGAGGGCGAGACGTTCTTCGTGGACGCCTACGACCAGGAGTACAACCGCGACATCGAGCCGATGAAGGGCGGGCACGGCGACAACTACTACTACCAGATGGTCGCGGGCATCCGCCGCTACAAGGGCGTGCGCCCGCTCCCGAAGCCGTCCGCGCCGAAGTCGATGACGATGGGCGGCTCCTTCGGCGGGTGGAGCGTCGTCGGGCCGGAATACCGGGACGACGTGGAGGACACGCTGCACCGCGACCACCCCGGCTGGGGCGACACGGGCCGCCGGGTGAACGCGACCGGCCGCAACGACTTCGACACGCTGAAGGTGGCGCGCGACGCGAAGAGCCTGTACTTCTACGCCCGCACGCGCGCCCCGATCACCGCGCCGGAAAACGGCACGAACTGGATGACGCTCCTGATCGACGCCGACGGCGACCCGAAGACCGGGTGGGAGGGGTGCGAGTTCGCGGTGCGCCACGCCGTCGAGGGGGGCAAGCTCGTCTCGCGCCTCCACCGCAGCGTCAGCGGGAAGTGGGACTGGCAGCCCGTCGCCACGGTCCCGATGGCCCACGCCGGGAGCGAGATGCACCTGAGCGTCCCCCGCGCGCTGCTCGGGGTGCCGCCGTCGAAGGGGCCGCTGCGCCTGCGCTTCCAGTGGGCGGACAACGTCCCCGACTCGGGCGACGTTCTGGACTTCATCGACAAGGGCGACGCCGCGCCGAACGGGCGCTTCCGCTTCCGCTACGAGGAATAGAGCAGGCATGGCAAACGACCTCCGCGGGGCCGGGG
>DATLHN010000239.1:0-4406 GCA_035539875.1 Armatimonadaceae bacterium | reverse complement strand
ACGGAGGGCATGTCCGCGGCGGACACGCCGACCGGGATGGGGGCGATGGAGCGGGCCACCGGGCGGCTGAGGTAGATGCGGTGCTGCTTGTCGACGGGGGTGAACAGCCCCGGCGCGCTGTCCACCGCCTCGCTCGACCCCAGGAGCAGTCGCCCCCCGGGCCGCAGCGCGAAGTGGAAGGTCTCGTAGACCCGCTGCTGGGCGGCCTGCTCCAGGTAGATGAGCAGGTTCCGGCAGGTGATCAGGTCGAGCCGGGAGAACGGCGTGTCGCGCAAAACGTCGTGCGCGGCGAAGAGCACCGACTCGCGCACCTCCTTCTTGACCCGGTACGCGCCGTTCTGGTGGGTGAACCAGCGGCGGAGCCGCTCCTGGGAGACGTCCGCCGCGATGGTGTCCGGGTAGACGCCGACGCGCGCGCGGGCGATCGCGTCGGCGTCCATGTCGGTGGCGAATATCTGTATCGGCGGCGCGGCGCGGTCCAGCTTCTGGGCGTACTCCTGGAGCAGGATGGCCAGCGTGTAAGCCTCCTCGCCGGTGGCGCAGCCGCAGACCCAGGCGCGCACCGCCTCGTCCGGGCGTCGGCCCTCGAACAGGCGCGGCACGACCTCGCGGTCCAGCGCGGCCCACGCGGACGCGTCCCGGAAGAACTGCGTGACGCTGATGAGGACGTCCTTGACCAGGTCGCCCACCTCGGCGGGGTGGCGGCGCACGAACTCCAGGTAGCCGGGCAGGTCTTCGGCCCCGTTGACCTGGAGGCGGCGTCCGATGCGGCGCAGGATCGTGGCGCGCTTGTACTGCGCGAAGTCGTGGCCGGTCTGCGCGCGGACGTGCGCCAGGATGGCGCGCAGGGCGGCCTCCTGGTCCGGACCGTCGTCGCGCTGCGGCGGCGAGGGCGCGGCCTCCCCCGGCAGGCGCATCCGCCGCGACGTGTCCCAGTAGTCGGCGATCCGGCGGGCGAGGTCGCTCGCGGGCAGGACGAAATCGACCATGCCCGTGGCGATGGCGCTGCGCGGCATGCCGTCGTACTCGGCCTCCAGCGGGTCCTGGGCCATGGTGAGTCCGCCCCGCTCCTTGATCTGGCGCAGGCCGAGCGCGCCGTCGGCCCCGGAGCCGGACAGCACCACCGCGACCGACTGCGGCCCGTGGGTGTCGGCGAGCGTGCGGAAGAAGAGGTCGATGGCGACGCGCCGCCCGCGGGCCGACTCCGGCTCGGTGGGCCGCAGGAGCCCGTCCTCCATCTCCAGGTGCCGCGAGGGCGGGATGACGTAGACGTGGTCCGCCTCGACCTTCACCACGTCGGTCACCTGCCGGACGGGCATGCCCGTGGCGCGCCCGATGATCTCGGCCAGGTGACTGGCGTGGTCGGGCGACAGGTGCAGGACGACGATGTAGGCCGATCCGCTGTCCGTCGGCGCGTTCTCGAAAAACGTCTGGAGCGCCTGGACGCCGCCCGCCGAAGCGCCGATCCCGACCACCGTCAGGGCGTGCGCGTCCTCGCGCTCCGGCATCGTCGGCGTCGGGTCCGGCTTCTTCCGCTGCGGCTTCTGCGGCGTCTCCTGCTCTTGCTGGAGGGGCTGTGTCTCCCCGTTCCCCGGGGCCGTGTCGTCCGTTGCCATCTTCGTACCTCTCCGCGCCGGGACGGTTCGGCCCGCCCCGCCGCGTTTCCGGCGGACCGACCACCCGCGCGTACGTTTCGGCACTGCGGGCGCGGTCACCTTTTTATCCCCGGGCGCGGCGTGTGGCAACCCCCCGGACGGGGGATAACAGGACAGCAGTCGGGGGCGGGCGGCGGCCTTGCGCGCGGACGATGCGAGCGCGCACGGCGCGCAGCTCCGTCCGTCGGCGGCCAGGAAGAGTGTGACGCCTTGCCCGAAGTCGATTGGGTTCCGGAGGGCGGAGCGGAAGAACGGTATCCGGAGGCCGAACTCCTGCCGCCGCGCGACGTCATCGTGGTCGGCGCTTCCGCGGGCGGGTTCGACGCCCTGAAACGACTGGTCGCCGCGCTCCCGGCGGACCTCGCCGCGGCGGTCCTGGTGGTGCTCCACCTTCCGCCCGACCCTGGAACGCTGTTGTCCGTGCTTTTGAACGGGGCGGGGCGGCTTCCGGCCCGCGACGCGGAGAACGGCGAGCCGATCCTGCCCGGCACCGTCTACATCGCCCCGCCGGACCGGCACCTGCTCGTGGAGCGGGGCGACGGCGGCGGCAGCGCGGGTCGGCTGCGCGTAGAGCGCGGCCCGAAGATCAACCACAGTCGCCCGGCCGCCGACCCCCTGTTCCTGTCGGCGGCGCGCGCGCTCGGCCCGCGCGTGGCGGGCGTCATCCTTTCGGGCACGATGAACGACGGGAGCGCGGGGCTCTGGGCGGTCCGCCGGCAAGGGGGCCTCGCGATCGTGCAGGACCCGGACGAGGCGGCTTACCCGGGGATGCCCCGCAGCGCCCTCGCCGCCGTCGGCGAGGGGGCGGCGCGCGTCCTCCCGGTGGCGCAGATCGCGCGCCTCCTGGCCCGGGTAGCCGGACCGCCGGAGTCGGCGGCGGCGGCGACGGTCTCCGTGGAACGCGAGGAGGGAGTCGGTGCGATGTCGTCCGAGCCTGCGGAATTCGACGAGCTTCCGGGGATCGCCCGCGCGAACCAGGACGAACAGGTGCGTGGCGAGCGCAGCGGCATTCCCTCGGTGTACTCCTGCCCCGACTGCGGCGGCACGCTCTGGCAGGCGGACGCCGGGAGGCAGGTCGTTTTCCGGTGTCACGTCGGCCACGCCTACACGGCCGAGATACTGGCGCGCGAGCAGCGCGAGACGCTGGAGCGCTCCCTGTGGTACGCCATCCGCACCCTGACCGACCGCGGCGTCCTGCTGCGGCAGCTCGCGGCGAACGCGCGGAACACGGGGAACGCCTCCTCGGCGTCCCACTTCGAGGCCGAAGCCGTCCGCGCGGACCGCCACGGCGATATCCTGCGCCAGATGATCTCGGAGGAGGGCGCGGAGCTGCTCAGCGGGCCGGAGTGAGGTCCCTAACCGGCCGCCCGGTGCCGCGCGTGGACCTTGCGCGTCTCGTCGCCCACCAGTTTCAGGTAGGCGTCGGTCGGCTGGCCCTCGGAGGTCAGGAACGGAGGCGGGGCGGCGGGCGGGTCGTTCGTCACCTTGAAGATCGCGGTCGCCTCGTCCACCTCGTCGAACATCGCCACCTTCAGGGTCGTCAGACCCAGACGCTCCGCCTCCGCGAACTGCTCGCGCAGGAAGTCGCCCCGGCGGCGCGGGATGCCCACCGTCTCCGGCGGCAGCTTCTTCAGGTTGTTCCAGCGGAAGCCGGGGAACAGGACGGGGACGTAGAGCTGACCGGTCTTCGCGCACTCGGCGAGGTCCTCGGCCCAGGTCTGGGTGCCCGCGCGCAGGATGCCGCCCGGCGCGGAAACGGCGTGGCCGACGTTCCACGGGCTGAGGGCGTCGAAGCGCCGGTTCGCGCGCTGCCACTCCGGGTCGCCGCGCGTGTCGCGCCGGTACGGCCAGTTCACGCCGCCCACGACGTACGCGCGCTTTGAAAAATGGTCGAGGATGCGGTTCGCCGTCGCGCCCGAGAACCGGTCCGGGAAGAACCCCCAGATCGCGACGACCGGCTTTCCCTTCTCGTACAGGTAGGTCGGGTCGTCGGCGACGTTCTCCTTCTCGGTCAGGCGCTCCCAGTCGCGGGCCAGCCGGTCGAGCAGTTCGCCCTCCTTCGCGCCGCTCATGTCGTACTCGACGCACCACGCCCGCCCGGTCTCGCGGGCCGCCCGCCGCACGAGCGGCAGCACGGCGGCGTAGCTTCGGAAGTCCGTCCCCTCGGCGTGGCTCAGGAAGCGCTGGAACAGGACGCCGTCGAGGCCGTACTTGCGCATCCACTCGAAGTGGCGGCGGACGGTCTTCGGGTGCGCGCTGCTGAAGAGGTGCGCCGGTCGGCCGTCGCGGTGGGCGAAGCCGGGCGCGGGGTAAAGCTCGTCGGGGTCGAACTCGGAAAGGTCCGGCCACATCTCGACGGTCGGCTCCAGTGCGCCGCCGCCGCCGGGGGTGCGGCGGCGGAACCAGTGGAACCAGGTGTCGGGGGGCGTCCCGGCCGGGTCGCCGGGGCAGCGGAACCACCCCTGGTACCCGCACAGCACCTTCCCGGCGAAGCCCGGACGCCCGCCGTCGTCAGCAGCAGCAGCCATGACGACCTGTTCTCCGCCCCCTCCCGTATTCCTGCCGCCGGGGTAGTTCTGGTGATTTCGCCGTGCCGGCGGGTTTTGTTCCGGTGGTTGAAACCACCGGCTTCTGCCGATCAAGCCCGCCTCCGCGGGCTCCGAAGACGTTTCCGCTTCTGGCGAACGAGTGCCGCCCCCGGGAGGGTAGCCCGCGGAGGCGGGCTTGATCGGCAGAAGCCGCGACTTCAGT